>NZ_BAAJYS010000002.1:0-82227 GCF_057543315.1 Acidovorax sp. KPB24-07 | reverse complement strand
GGGGGGCTCCGGAGCGGGCGGCAGGCGCTTTTCGTCGCAGCCGGGCACCACCAGCGTGGCGAACGGGCGCGCCAGGATCTGCGGCAGCGGCACGACGAACACCGAGGCGCTGCCGTCGTGGCCGGGCCGGTAGCGTGCGGCTTCGAGCACCTCGTCCACCCAGCGCGTGAACTCGGCCAGCGCCATGGGCCGCCCGGCGCTCGCCAGCCCCTCCAGATCGGAGGGCAACCCGTCCTGCAGCCGCAGCTCTGCCAGCACGCGCTCCCCCGCGGCGTCGGCCTGCAGCGCCTCCCATTGCCCCGTTGCCTGCAACAGTTCGCGCAATGCGGCCAGCCATGCCGCCAACGGCCTCGCGGCCTGCCACGGCGTGCGCCAGGCCTGTACCTGAGCGATGAGCGCTTGCACTGCAGCCGCTGCAGGCGGCATGGCATCGCTGCGTTCCTCGATGGCCGTCCAGTGGCCGGTGCCGGCCCTGCGCAGCCATTTCTCGGCAGCGCCCACCGCCTGGGGACTGGCGGCCGGCACGTGCTTGAGCCAGTCCAGCACCGCGTCGGCGGAGGCGTTCCAGGCACATGCCCGCAGCGCCACCATGGCATGGGACGCCGCGCGCGTGGTGGACAAGGTCCAGCCGTTTTCGTCGTGCACGGCCACCCCGCGGCCCTGCAGCAGCGCGCTGATGCGGCGCGTCAAGGCCCGGTCGATCGCGGCCAGGGCCAGCGGCGCGTGGCCCTGCGCCAGGCGGTGCAGCACGCACGCCGCCGCGCGTTGGGCTTCATCCTCGGCATCGGTGGCCTCGTGCAGGAACACCTCGCCGAGCGCGGGCAACGCCGTTTCAGGTGGCTCACCGAGCGGCAGGGACAGCGCGCGGTCGCCCCACCGGGAGCAGAGCGTCTTGGCCAGCGGATCGGCCTGGAAGCCGCCGAACACGACCAGCGCATCCACGGCCGATTGCGTGCCCGGATCGAACAGCACGTCCGTTGCGTGGCGGGAGGCCAGCACCCATTCGAGGGCGATGCGCGCCACCGCCGCCTCGTAGCGCAGTGCCGCGCCGTCGCCTGCGGGGGGCATCGATTCGCGCGCGCCCACCGCCCAAGCGTCGCGCTCGGACGGCGGCACGGCGCAGACGACGCTGGCCAATTGGGCCGCCGCCTCCAGCAGCGGCGCGGCCAGCACGTCGCGCTGCTCGGTCAGGCCGACCCGATCGAGCAACGCGCGCGCCGTGAGGGTGTCGCGCCCCATGTCGTGCGAGAGATCGTCGCCTTCCGGCACGAACGGGGCGATGCGGGAGGCCCAGTTCCGGGTGGTCTCGAAACGCGGCGCGAAGCCGTCGGGCACGCAGCGCGCCCATTCGCGCTGCGCCTCGGCCATGAGCTGGGCGTACGGCACCAGCACCACGGTGGCCGCGGGGTGCGCGCCAGTGCGCCGGATGTGGACCTGCACCCGGTCCAGCACCGGGCCCCAAACGCTGCCGGGCGCATCGTTTTTCGCTATGACTGTCATAGCGGTGGAGGCCGCGGCCACACCGTGGGGCGGGAAATATCTTTCTGTCACAATCCCCTGACTTTATCCGGACCCGCCCACCTCAACTTGCTCCACAAAGGAATGTGCCATGGCAAGCGAACTCATCAAACACCTTTCCGACGCCAGTTTTGAAACCGATGTGCTGCAACCGGGCACCACGGTGCTGGTGGATTACTGGGCCGAATGGTGCGGCCCCTGCAAAATGATCGCGCCCATCCTGGACGAAGTCGCCAACACCTACAAAGACAAGCTGACCGTCGCCAAGATGAATGTGGACGAGAACCGCGAAGTGCCTGCCAAGTTCGGCATCCGCGGCATCCCGACCCTCATGCTGTTCAAGGACGGCCAGCTGGCCGCCACCAAGGTTGGCGCGATGAGCAAGACGCAGCTCACCGCGTTCATCGACCAGCAATTGGCCTGATTGGTGGCTTTCGGGGCTGGCGCGGGCGGCGGCCTGGTCCGCAGCACGCCACCCCGCCCGCAAGCATTGTTCGATGGCAGCGATCTTGCTGCCCGGGCCTTGGCAAACCGGTTTTTTTTCCTGTCATAATCGCCGCAGATCATCGCGTCCGCATGCACTGGCGGCCGGTTCCAGATCCCCAGGCCATCCGAGGTCCGCAAACAGCGGCAGCCCGGCTCCCGGCCTCCCCCCTGATTCAAATCCGCTCCGTTCAGGAGTCACCCCATGCATTTAAACGAACTCAAGGCACTGCACGTGTCCGAAGTGCTCAAGCAGGCCGAAGAGCTGGAGATCGAGAACACCGGGCGCATGCGCAAGCAGGAGCTGATGTTCGCGATCATCAAGAAGCGCGCAAAGGCCGGTGAGCAGGTCTTCGCCGACGGTGTGCTGGAAATCCTGCCGGATGGCTTCGGCTTCCTGCGCAGCCCCGACACGAGCTACACCGCCAGCACCGACGACATCTACATCTCGCCCAGCCAGGTCCGGCGCTTCAACCTGCACACCGGCGACATGATCGAAGGCGAAGTGCGCACCCCCAAGGACGGGGAGCGCTACTTTGCGCTGACCAAGCTCGACGCGGTCAACGGCGGCCCGCCGGAGCAGAACAAGCACAAGGTCATGTTCGAAAACCTGACGCCGCTGTTCCCCAAGGAGCAAATGAAGCTCGAGCGGGACATGAAGGGCGAAGAGAACATCACCGGCCGCATCATCGACATCATCGCCCCCATCGGCCGCGGCCAGCGTGCACTGATCGTCGCACCGCCCAAGAGCGGCAAGACCATGATGATGCAGCACATCGCGCACGCCATCACCGCCAACAACCCCGACGTTCACCTCATGGTCCTGCTCGTTGACGAGCGCCCTGAAGAAGTGACCGAAATGCAGCGCACCGTGAAGGGCGAAATCATCGCCTCCACCTTCGACGAGCCTGCCGCACGCCATGTGCACGTGGCCGAGATGGTGATCGAGCGGGCCAAACGCCTGGTCGAATTGAAGAAGGACGTGGTGATCCTGCTGGACTCCATCACGCGCCTGGCCCGTGCCTACAACAACGTGGTGCCCTCCTCCGGCAAGGTGCTGTCGGGCGGTGTGGATGCCGCTGCGCTGCAGCGCCCCAAGCGCTTCTTCGGCGCGGCGCGCAAGGTGGAAGAAGGCGGTTCGCTGACCATCATCGCCACGGCGCTGGTCGACACCGGCAGCCGCATGGACGAAGTGATCTTCGAAGAATTCAAGGGCACGGGCAACAGCGAAATCCACCTGAACCGCCGCCTGTACGAAAAGCGCGTGTTCCCAGCCATCGAGCTCAACAAGAGCGGCACCCGCCGCGAAGAGCTGCTGCTGCCGCCCGAGATCCTGCAAAAGACCCGAATCCTGCGCCAGTTCATGTACAACATGGACGAGATCGAGTCGATGGAGCTCATGATCAAGAACATGAAGGCGACGAAGACCAATGTGGACTTCTTCGACATGATGCGCCGCGGCGGCTGATTTTTTGCCGTCCGTACTGGGTGGCTTGCGCCGCTCCCGTGTACATCCAAAAGCCCCGCAGGCCATCCGGCCTGCGGGGCTTTTTGCTGAAGGCGGTAACCTCCCCGCTCAAGTACCGGACCACGCGGCGGCGGACGATCCCAGCGCAGGTGCAGGCAGCTCCCAGCGCATCGGCATGCCCTCGATGGACAGCGGCACCAGCAAGCGCCTGGCCGGCCCCCAGGCGGTGGCTTCGATCTCCGGAGACTGGTCATGCAAGGCCTCGGGCAACAGCGGCTCCCGGTCCAGCGACGACGGCGCCTGTGCCAGCCAGTGGGCGGTTCGCGCCAGCGACGCACGCACCTCGCAGCCAAGGCCGGTCTGCCGGCGATGCGCCAGCGCCTTCAGGGCGGCAGCCGCGATCAGGTAGCTGGTGGCATGGTCGATGGCCTGCACGGGCAGTGGCACCGGCACCTGCCGCCCGGTCCGGCGCATGCCTTCCTCGGCAATGCCGGTACTCATCTGAATGAGGCTGTCGAAACCCCGGCGTCCGCGCCACGGGCCGCTCCACCCATAGGCGTCGAGCGAGACATCGATCAATCCGGGATGGACCGCGCGCCGCCATGAAACGCCCAGCCCCAGCCGCTCCAGGGCCTGTGGCCGCAGCCCGTGTACCAACACATCGGCCTGGCGCAGCAAATGCTCGAACACCGCGCGGTCGGCGGCCTGCCTCAGGTCCAGGCGCGCGCAGCGCTTGCCCAGAACCACCTCGGGCACGGTGCCGGGCTCTTCCCAGCCCGGCGGGTCGATGCGCAGGACCTCGGCACCAAAGCCAGCGAGGAAACGCGTCGCCACCGGCCCCGCGAGGATGCGGGTGAGGTCCAGCACACGCACGCCATGCAGCGGGCGCTGCACCGTTCCCACCCAGGCGCGCGCAGGCCCCTGCGCGCCAAAGGCCATGTGGAGCAAAGGCTCCGCCTGGACAGCCTCTCCCTGCGGATGGGATGACCATTCGTCCAGGCTTCGCATGGCCGCGGCACAACCGCCCTGCTCCACGATGGCGGACTCCAGATCGCTCGCACGCCAGCGAGCGACCGCCTGGGCCGCCGACTCCCGATCGGTCACCCCGCCAAGCACCGCCAGCGCCGCGGTACGGTGATGCGGCGCATTGGTGTGCAAGCGGATCCATCCATCCGCAGCGCGGTAGTCGCCTGCGATGGCATCCCACAGCGGTGCCAGGGCCCAGCCGATCGGACGCAACGACCCGCCGAACCAGAAGGACGCCAGCCGCCGGTCCACCCGAACCTGTGGCAACGGTGCGCGGGAAGGTGCCGCAACCTCCGCCAATGCGAGGCCGGCCACCGCCATCGAGGCACTGGCCAGGTCGGTCACGGGAAAGACCGATGGCAACTGCCCTGCGCTCGTGAAAGACAGCGCATCCATCGGATCGGTTGTGCCGCCCAGGCACTTCCACAGCGTGCGCGCGAAATGGGTGAGTGGCGCAGAAGGGGGCAAAGGAGCGCCGGAATGGGGGGACATGGTGGGCCTCAAAAACGATGCATCAGCCTAGATCAACCCATTAAATTGTCAATATTGATTTATATTTTCAACATGAAACCATTCCACACCAGGAGTCCCGATGCCTGTCTATCTCTCCGCCCCTGAGGCCGCAGCCCGCCTCGGTGTTTCCCGACAGACGCTCTACGCCTATGTGAGCCGGGGCCTGCTGCCAGCCCACGCGGGCGACAGCACCCGCGAGAGCCGATACCTGCAGCAGGACGTGGAACGGCTCGCCGGCCAGCGCACGCGGGGCCGCAAGCCGAAGGAGGTGGTCAAGGCGGCGCTGGACTGGGGCTTGCCGGTGCTGGAGTCCTCCATCACATTGATCGAGGATGGGCAGCTTTACTACCGTGGAGAAAACGCCATCCCGCTGGCAGCCGCCTGCACCGTGGAAGACCTCGCAGCCCGGCTGTGGCGCTGGCCCACCGCATCCGCTTTCGGCTCCGACACGCCTGCCTGGCCCCGGGCCATGGCGGCATTGCAGCCCTGTCTGGCCGGGCTGCGGCCCGAAGACAAGCTGCTGCCGCTCTTTGCCGCGGGCAGCGAGGACGTCCACACCGCTGTGTGGCAGACGTCGCCCGAGCGGCTGGCACAGGGATGCGGTGCGCTGGTGCGGCTGCTGGCCGCGTGCCTGCTGGGCACGGCACCCGAAACGGCCCCGATCCATCAACAATGCGGCGCGGCATGGGGGCTGGATCCCAAGGGGGCGGACCTCGTCCGCCAGGCGCTCGTGCTTTGCGCCGACCACGAACTCAACGCGTCCAGCTTCACCGCCCGGTGTGTGGCCTCCACTGGCGCGAGCCTGCGGGCCGCGGTGATCGGTGGTCTGGCCGCGCTCACGGGCAGCAAGCACGGCGGCACCACCGCACGCGTGGAAGCCCTCTGGGACGAGTTGGACAACGCCGTGCCAGAACAACGCCTGCGGCAGCGCCTGGCACGGGGAGAGGACCTGCCAGGCTTCGGCCACCACCTTTATCCGCAAGGGGATGTGCGCGCCGAATGCCTGCTGCGCCCACTGCTGCCGCACAACGAACGCTTGCAGCGCTGGATCGCGGAGGCCCAGGCCTTGACAGGCCAACGGCCTTCGATCGATTTGGCGCTGGTCGCCCTTCGGCGCCATCTGGCGCTTCCGGAAGGAGCGGCCTTCGGCCTGTTCGCCCTCGGGCGGTCCATCGGCTGGGTGGCCCATGCGCTGGAGCAGCGCGAAAGCGGGCAGCTCATCCGGCCGCGCGCTGCGTACAACGGACCGCGGCCGGCTCAGCCCACGGAGAATCGCCGCTCCAACGCGCTGTAGCCCAGGCCGACGCCCTTGTGCACGCGAATCTGCACGGGGATGCGTTCCTTGAGGGCCTCCACGTGGCTGATGATGCCGATGGTCTTTCCGCTGGCGTTGAGGGTGTCGAGCGCATCCAGGGCGGTCTCCAGTGTTTCTCCATCCAGCGTGCCGAATCCCTCGTCAAGAAAAAGCGAGTCGATGCTGGCCTTGTGGCTCACCAGGTCGGAAAGCGCCAGCGCCAACGCCAGGCTCACCAGAAAGCTCTCGCCGCCCGACAGGGTGCGGGTGTCGCGGGCCACATCGGCCTGCCAGGTGTCGATCACCTCCAGCTCCAGTTCGCCCGCAGAGCGGCGGCCCAGCCGGTAGCGCCCGTGCAGCCGCCCCAGTTGACGATTCGCCAGATGCACCAGGTGGTCCAGCGTGAGGCCCTGCGCGAACTTCCGGTATTTGGCGCCGTCTGCAGAGCCGATCAGGCCATTGAGGTGCTGCCACAGATCGTGGTCGGCCTCCTGGGCCTGGATCTGCGCCAACAGCGCTTGCAAGCCATCGCGGCGCTGCGCATCGTCTTGCAGCCGGCTCGCGATGGCGCCCTGCTGCTGCTGCGCCAAGGTGAGCTCGGCCTCCCACTGTGCCATCAGCGCGGCCAGATCCTCTGAACTCCGTTCGGTGAGCGGCAGGGATTGCAACTCCGCCAAGGCTGCTTCAGCGGCTGCCTGCAGGGCGTTCGCCTCGGCCAGCGCCTGCTGCCGCTGCGCCAGCTGTGCGCGCAGCGCTTCGCGCTCTGGCTCGCCCATGCCTGCCGCGCGAAAAGCGGTTTCATCGGCGAAGGGGCTGAGCGACAGCGCCTGCACCCAATCCTGCTCGGCCCGGACCTGGGCCTCCTGCACCTCGGCATGCCGGCGCTGCAAGGACTCCAGCATGCCTTGCAGCGTGGCCAGCTCGTTCTCTGCCGCACGCCAGAGCGCTTCGGCTTGTTCAACCGCCTGTGCCAAGTCTTCGGGCCCGGATTCGGCATCTTCCCGCAGCAGGGCATCGACTTCGGCCTGCGTGCCAGGCGCTCCCACGGCCGCACAGCGCTGGGCGGCCTCCCCCGCCATGTCGGCCACCTGTTTCAATGCCGATTCACTGGCCGTCAATGCCTGAAGGCGCGCCTGCGCCGCCTGCCACGCGCGATGTTCTTGCGCACGTTGTTGCAGCCAGTCTGTCCCATCGCTGGGCAGCATGTAGCCCAACGTTTGCAATTGGTCCGCCAGCGCCGCTTCGGCCTCGGCGTGCTGGCTCTGCTGCTGTTGGAGGTGCCGCGCCAACTCATCCGCTCGCTCTCGGGCCGCCTGCAGATCCTTGTCCGACAGGGCCCGCTGCTGAAGCGCCCCGCGCTCGGCCTGTTCGGCCTGTTGCCATGCGGACAGCGTCTCATCGAGCCGCGTTCGTGCCTGGACGATCTCCGCCCATTGCTGTTGCGCGGCTTCCAGCGCTGCCGCGTGCCGGGCCTGGGCGTCGGCGATGGCCTGGGCGTCCACGGCATCCACCGGCCAGTCGCTGGCCGCGCAGCACGCCTGCCACTGCGTCAGCCACTGTGCCAAGGCCTGCTCTCCTTCAGCGATCTGCTGCGCCGCCTGATCGCTCTGCGCCTGCAGCCCGGCCAAGCGGGAGCGCCGCGCCTGCCCTTGCTCGGTCACCTCGTCGCGCTGTGCGCGCAGCGTCTCCAGTGCGGATTGGGTCGCGGAAACGTCCAGCGCCTCGTAGGCTTCGATAGCGGGATGGGTGGTCGATCCGCACAGCGGACAGGCCTCGCCCGGCTGCAAATGGCTGCGATGCGCCTCCAGGGCCTGAATGCGCTGCTCTTGCGCCAGGAGCTTTTCCTGGTCCTGCACTTGCCGGTGCAGGCTGGCATAGCGATCGCGCAGCGACTGCACGGCCTGCGCTTCGTCCGCCTCCTGCCGCTGCCGCTCCGTCTGGGCCGCCATCCATTGCGCCTGGCGCGTTCGGGATTGCTGCCATGCGCTCAGGCTCTGGCCCAGGCGCTCCCAGGCATGGCTGCGCTCCAGCAGTTGCAACGGGGCATCGCGCCATGCGGATTCTTCACGCCCCATCGTCAGGCGCTCATGGGCCTGGCGCGCTGCCTCGGCCTCCTGTTGCGCCTGGTTCAAGGCCGCAGCAGCACGTTGGCATGCCTGTTCATGGCCGGCGCGCTGCGCCTCCAGCGCCTGAGACTCACTGCCTTGTTTTTCCTGGCGCACCCGGGCTTCGGCCAGTGCCTGCAGCCGGTGCGCACGGGCGCCGAATTGCTCGCGCCATCCGCTCAACCATTCCCCCAGTTGGGCGTGCTGGGGCACCGCCGCGAGTTCTTGGGACAGCGTCTCGCGGGCCCGCACAACATCCTGCCATTCGTCTTCGCGCAACCGGGCCAGGCGCTGGCTGTCGCGCTGCACCTGGCGAAGCGCTTGGGCGCAGCGATCCACCGCCTGACCATGCCGCACCTGCGCGTCATCCCGTTGCCGAACCACGGCCACCGCCTCATGCAACGCGGCCTGCCATGCGGCATGGACCGGCTGCAGCCGCGCAGCGGGCTCGCTGGCGGCAAGGCGCAGGCGTTCTTCGGCACCGGCATCCCATTCGGCCTGCGCTTGCTCCCGATGCCGCACCGCCTCGTCACGCCGCATCTGGGCGCGGTCCTTGTCCGCCAGCCACTGGCACTCGCGGGCGGTGGCCTGTCGCTGCGCCTGCAGCGCCTCGGCATGCAAGGCAAGGCTGCCGGCTTCGCCCGCCAGCGTGGCGCGCGTGGCCTCGTCCAGCAACTCCACGCCGCCGGCACGGGCCCGCAGTTGCTCCAGCACCGTGCGCGCGTCCCGCGCACTCTCGAACACCCGCTGCGAAATCTGCCCGTAGATATCGGTCCCCGTCAACTCCTCCAGCAACTCCGCACGCTTGCCAGCGCTGGCTTCGAGGAAGGCCGCAAAGCCGCCCTGCGCGAGCAGCATGGACCGGGTGAAACGCTCGAAATTGAGCCCGGTGAGCACTTCCGTCTGGCGCAGCTTGTCCTGCACCCTGGTAGTCAAGATTTCGCCTCCGCCTCCGCCTTCGCCGCGGACCTGGGCCACCAATTCCACCTGCACCTGCTGCAAGGCCCCGTCGGGCTTGCCGTGTGCCCTGCGCTGGCTCCAAAACGACCGGTAGCGGGCGCCGCGAACTTCGAACTCCACTTCCGCCAGGCATTCCGCGGTGTGCCGGGTCATGACCTCGTTGCCCCCTTGGGACACGCCGGCGATGCGCGGCGTCTGGTGGTAGAGCGCCAGGCAGATCGCATCGAGGATGGTGGTCTTGCCCGCCCCGGTGGGGCCCGTGATGGCGAACAGGCCGTTGCCGGCGAAGGGTGCCGTGGTGAAGTCGATGCGCCATTCGCCTTTGAGCGAATTCAGGTTCTTGAGGCGCAGGCTCAGGATTCTCATGGCGCGGGCCTTTCCTGCAGGTCCGCCAGGACGGTCCGATACAGCGCCGAAAGCCGCTCCTGCAGTGCCGGTTCGAGCGATTGGGCCGCCAGCCGGCGGGCAAAGACTTCTGCGGGGCCCAGTTCATCGAGGGTTTCTCCCTCAGCGGCATCCAGCGCGGTGGGAAGCACATTGCGGGCCCTGCGCACACGCAGGATCTGGATCGGCAGGCCTTCCGCCATCTGGGCCACGCGCACCTGCAGATCGGCAAGGTAGTCGTCATGGGCCACTTCCACCTCGACCCAAACCGGCAACGAATCGCTTGCGCTGCCGGCGGCAGCGGCAAATGCCGCCGGCAGTTCCGACAGGCGGCCGCGCACGCTGGCCAGCGGCTGAAAGCAGGGCACCGGCAGCGGCGTCACGGACTTCAGGCCCGCCAGGTCGAAATCGACCAGCAGCACTTCCTTGCGCTGGCGCGCCTCGTCGAAGCTCAGCGGTATCGGCGATCCGCTGTAGCGCACATGCTCCAGCCCTCCGACCTTTTGCGGCTGATGGATGTGGCCCAGGGCGATGTAGTCGGCTGGTGGAAACGCGTTGGTGGGAAAGGCTTCCAGCGTGCCCACATAGATTTCGCGCACCGATTCGCTGGCGCTGGCGCCAACGGTGGTGAGGTGCCCCGTCGCCACAATGGGCAAGCCGCCCAGCGCGGCGCTGCGCTCGACGGCCAGGGCATGCAAGGCCTGGTAATGGGCACGGATGGATGCCTGCAACGCCAACTGCTTGTCGGCCGCGCTTTGCCCGGGCTGGCTCAGCAGCAGGTCCCGCGGGCGCAAGAAAGGCACGGCGCACAGCACCGCTCCCGGCACGCCAGCGCGGGTTTGGAGCACCAGCACCTGGTCCTCGGGCCGCTCCGCCATGCCTGGCACCACCCGCGTATTGAGATGCGCGAGCAAGCTGCGGCTTTCGCCGAGCACGGAAACGGAGTCATGGTTGCCGCCCAGCACGACGAATTGCGCCCCGGCGTCACGCAACGCCAGCACGCAGTGGTTGTACAGTTCGCGCGCATAGCTTGGAGGGGCGCCGGTATCGAAGACGTCGCCTGCCACGATCACGGCGTCCACTGCTTGCGCGCGGACCTGCTGCGCCAGCCAGTCGATGAAAGCCAGGTGTTCGGCTTGTCGTGTCTGGCCCATGAAGTGTTGGCCCAGATGCCAGTCGGAGGTATGCAGGAGGCGCAATTCGTGGCTTTTGGAGAAGTTCTGGAATGGCAATGGTCTCACTTTGGCAGGCCTATGCAATAATCGAAGGCTAATTTCCGCGGAAAGTGCGACGCAATGGGTGCGGCGTGGCTACCGCAGCAGCCCTGAAAGGACCATGCCATGAAAGAAGGCATTCACCCCAATTACCGCGAAGTGTTGTTCGTGGACCTGTCCAACGGTTTCAAGTTCGTGACCCGCTCCTGCGTGAACACGAAGGAAATGGGCAAGACCGATGACGGACGCGAACTGCCTCTGTTCAAGCTGGACACCTCCAGCGAATCGCATCCCTTCTACACCGGTACGCAAAAGTCCGTGGACAACATGGGCGGCCGCGTGGAGAAGTTCCGCAACCGCTTCGGCAAGACGACCGCAGCGAAGTAATCGGCGGACAACGATGTGTGCAGGCCCTGGCCTGCGGTGCCGCAAGGCAGCCGGCCTGCTACCGCAGGCCGACAACACCGTTTGAAGAAAGGCAGCCCGGCTCGACCGCGCTGCCTTTTTCTTTGTCTTTTTGCCCGTATTCTCGGGCGTCCTTTTCCGTCACCAGAACGAGCCGAGTGATCCACCCCACCCCTGCCATCGTCACCCAAGGCGCAGTCCGCCCGCTGCCGCGCTGGGCGCTCTTGCTGCTGTGCCTGGCGTATGTGGTGCCCGGGTTCGTCATGCGAGACCCCTGGAAGAACGCCGACGTCACCGCGTTCGGCTACATGCTCGAGCTGGCGCACGGCACAACGGCGTGGCTGTCCCCTTCGCTGGCCGGAATGCCCCCCGAAACGGAAGGCCTGCTGCCCTATTGGCTGGGGGCGCTGGCCCTGCAGATCGCCCCCTCCTGGCTTTCACAGGAAATGGCAGCGCGGCTGCCCTTCATTGCCCTGCTGGCAGCCACCCTCGTAGCCACCTGGTACGGCGTTTACTACCTGGCAAAAAGTCCGGGTGCCCAGCCGGTGGCTTTTGCATTCGGCGGCGAGGCCCTGCCCGCCGACTACGCCCGCGCCATGGCCGACGGCGGATTGCTGGCCCTGCTGGCCTGCCTGGGCCTGGCGCAGCTGTCGCACGAGATCACCAGCTATCTCACCCAACTGGCCTGCACCGCCCTGCTGTTCTTTGCGGCATCGGCCCTGCCCTATCGCACCGCACTGCCCACGGCGGCCGCCGCGCTCGGGCTGATCGGACTGGTGTTGAGCGGGGCGCCCACCATGGCCGCCCTGCTCGGCGCGGGCAGCGCCTTGCTGGTGCTGCGCACAGCCGACCACGAACCGCGTTCGAGCCGCACCTGGGCGCTGGCCTTGCTGGGCCTGACGGTGGTGGCCGCCTTGCTGGCCTGGAAGCTGAACCTCTGGCGCTGGCGCATCGTGGGCAGCGCAGAGGGCGCGAAGGATTGGCAAAGCCTGCTGCGCCTGCTGACCTGGTTCGCGTGGCCGGCCTGGCCGTTGGCATTGTGGACCCTGTGGCGCTGGCGCCACCAGATCACCAGCCGCGCCATGCACCGCCATCTGCTGCTGCCGTTGTGGTTCACCATGGTCACGCTGGGCGCCACCATCACCACCCAGCCCGCCGACCGCGCCTTGCTGCTGGGGCTGCCGGCCCTCGCGGCGTTGGCGGCGTTCGCGCTGCCCACACTGCGCCGCGCCATCGCTTCGCTGATCGACTGGTTCACCCTGCTTTTCTTCAGTGCTTCCGCCATCACGATCTGGGTGATCTGGCTGTCGCTGCAGACGGGCGTGCCGTCCAAACCGGCGGCCAACGTGGCCCGTTTGGCTCCCGCGTTCGTGCCGCACTTTTCGGCGATTGCTTTCACCCTCGCGCTGATCGCCACCGCGGCATGGTGCGCTCTAGTGTGGTGGCGTGCCTCGCGCGACCGGGCCGTGATCTGGAAGAGCCTGGTGCTGCCTGCCAGCGGCGCCACGCTGGGCTGGCTGCTGCTGATGACGCTCTGGCTGCCACTGCTCGACTATGGTCGCAGCTATCGCCCGCAGATCAACAGCCTGATGGCCGTGCTGGGCCCGCAGCCAGGCTGCATCATCACCCATGGCCTGAGCCGCGCCCAAGTGGCGGCGCTCCAATACCACGGCGGCCTTTCGCTGCAGCCGACCGACGGCCGCCGGCTGCCGGCTGCGTCCGATTGCCAGTGGCTGGTGGCCGACAGCGAAGCCCAGCCACCCGGCGGCGATATTGCCTCGCCGCCAGAGTGGTCGCGAGTGACTCAGCTCCCCCGGCCCACCGACAAGAACGACCAACTGTTGGTGCTGCGGCGCGCGGCAACGCGGCGGTAATGTCCGAACGCGCCACCATCGCGCGGCATGCCGGCACCGTGCTGGCCGGGCAGCTGGCGGTCATGGCGTTCGGCGTCACCGACACCATCGTGGCCGGCCGGCATTCCGCCGCCGCCCTGGCGGCCCTGTCAATCGGGTCGGCGATCTACGTCAGCATCTATGTGGCGCTCATGGGCGCGCTGCAGGCCCTCCTGCCGGTCTGGGCCGAGCAGCGCGGAGCGGGAGAACGGGAAGGCATCGGCCGAACGGTGCGGCAGGCGCTGTACCTGTGCGCCATCGCCTGCGCGATGGGCATCGTGGTGCTGGTGTCGCCCGGCGCCATCCTGCGGTGGACCCAGGTACCCGAAGCGTTGCGCGCCGTGGTGGGCAGCTACCTGGGCGTGCTGGCGCTGGCGCTCCCCCCGGCCCTTCTGTTCCGGATCTACAGCACGCTCAACCAGGCGCTGGGGCGCCCCCAGCTGGTCACCTGGCTGCAGGTGGGCTCGCTGCTGGTCAAGATTCCCTTGTCGATCTGGTTCACCTTCGGCGGTGCCGGGCTTCCAGCGCAGGGCGCGGTGGGCTGCGCCTGGGCCACCCTGGTGGTCAACTACGCGCTGCTCGTTGTGGCGGCCTGGCTGCTCAACACCCAGCCGCTGTACGCGCCGCTCGCCCTGTGGCGGCGGCTGGAAAAACCGGACTGGGCGCAGATCGGCCGCTTCGCCCAATTGGGCGTCCCGGCGGGGCTGGCCATTCTGGTGGAGGTGACGTCATTCACGCTGATGGCGCTCTTCATCGCCCGGCAAGGCAACATCGCGGCAGCAGCGCACCAGATCGCGTCCAACCTCACCGCCGTGCTGTACATGGTGCCGCTGTCGTTGTCCATTGCCACCAGCGCACGGGTGAGCTTCTGGCGCGGGTCGGGCGACGAATCCCGCGCCCGTGCGGCAGCCTGGATGGGTTTTCGCCTCTCTGCCGTAATAAGTATTGCCTTGGCAGCTATTCTTTTCATAGCAAAAGGGCATATCGCACCGTTCTACACGTCTTCGGACCAAGTCGCCTGGCTCACAGCCTCACTGCTGGTCTGGGTATCGATCTATCACGTCGCCGATGCGCTGCAAACGGTCTGCGTTTTCGTCCTTCGCTGCTACCGCATCACGCTTGCGCCGCTGGTCGTCTATTGCGTGCTGCTGTGGGGCGGCGGACTGACCGGAGGTTACCTGCTGGCCTACGAAGGTGCCCTGGGATGGGAGGCCCTTCGATCACCATCGGCATTCTGGGGGGCCAGTGCCGCGGCCCTCATCACGACCGCCATGGTGTTCGTCACGATGCTGGCCAGGGCGCTCAGGCCTGGGCAACCGCTCCCGCCTCCAGCACAGTGACCGGGCGACGGCTCTGCACCCGGCCCGCAGGAAAGGTGACGGAAAAGACCGAGCCCTTCCCTACCGTGCTCGAAATGTCGAGCGATGCCGAATGGCGCTGCAAGACATGCTTGACGATGGCCAGCCCCAGGCCCGTGCCCCCGGTCTCGCGCGAGCGGCTGCGGTCCACGCGGTAAAAGCGCTCCGTCAAACGGGGCAGATGCACCGCCTCGATCCCTGGACCCGTGTCGCGCACCGTAAAGCGTGCGCTGCCATCCTCCAGCGTCAGCCATTCGACGGTGATGGAGCCACCGGCAGGGGTGTACCGGACCGCGTTGCCGATGAGGTTGGACAAAGCGCTCTGCAACTCGGCCGGCACCCCACCCAGCTGGCCTGCCGCGCGCATGGTTTCCAGCGAAGGGAACTGGATCGTGTGCGGCCGGGGCTGGTTCTGGGTGAGCAAGGCGGACAGGCCCCGGGCCTCGTCCTCACAGCGACGCAGCAGCACCTCCACCGGTGTCCATTCAGTGATGCCGGGCAACGGGCTCCCTTCCAGGCGCGACAGGGTCAGCAGGTCCTGCACCACGCTTTGCATGCGTGCTGCCTGCTGCGACATCATGCCCAGGTAGCGGGAACGCTCTTCGGTGGAGAGCGGCAGCGTTTGCAGCGTCTCGACAAAGCCCGTCAACACGGTGAGGGGGGTTCGGATCTCATGCGACACGTTGGCGACGAAATCCCGGCGCATGGCTTCCGCCTGCTCGAGCGCCGTCACGTCGCGCGACAGCAGCAGTTTGCGCCCGTCGCCATAGGGGTGGAGGTGCACCGAGATGCGCACCGGCCGGGAGGCCGTGCTGTCGCGGCCCTGCAGCACGACATCGTGTGAGAAATCCTGGCTAGAGTAGTAAGCGCTGAAGTCCGGATCGCGCACCAGGTTGCCGATGGATTGCATGACGTCGCGCTGCGCGTCGAACCCGAACTGGCTGGCGGCGATGTGATTGCACCATTCGATGCGCCCCTCACCGTCCAGCAGCACCACGCCGTTGGGCGTGGCCTGGAGCGCCGCCAGAATTTCCTGCAGCCGTGCGTCGCTTGCGGCCACTTCCGCCTGGCTTTGGCGCAGCAGCCGCCGCGCGCGATCGGCCGCCTCGCCCCACAGGCCACGCAGGTTGGGCGCCCGGGCCAGATCGCCCTCACGCAGCCACGCCACAACGCGCGCGCCGCGCAACAAATCCCAGATGAACCACACCCAGGCCGCCAACGCCGCCGCCAGCATCGCCCCCCACGGTCCGCCCTGCCACCATCCCACAGCCAGACCCGCCAACTGAAAGGAGAAAAAGAAGAAAAAGCGCCAAGCCATGTCGTGCAGTACGGGTCAAAGGGCGCGGCGCGCCCGGCGCCGCAAAGCGAACGTCAAGCCCGCATCAGTGCCGGAGGCTGTGCTGTGAGGCGATACCCCGCGCCGCGCACCGTTTCCACCATGGCACCGGCCACGCCCAAGGCCTCCCGCAGGCGCTTGACGTGCACATCGACGGTACGCTCTTCAATGAAGACGTGGTCGCCCCACACCTTGTCCAGCAACTGGGCGCGGCTGTGAACGCGCTCGGGGTGCTTCATCAGGTAGTGCAGCAGCTTGAACTCGGTCGGGCCGATCTTGAGTTGCTGCCCCTGGAAGGTCACGCGGTAGGTGGCGGCGTCCAGCGTCAACTCGCCGATGGTCACGCTGTCGCTGACCTGTTCGGGCGCACGGCGGCGCAGCACGGCGCGGATGCGCGCCAGCAGCTCCTGGGTGGAAAACGGCTTGGTGATGTAGTCGTCGGCACCGGCATCCAGGCCAGCGACCTTGTCCGGCTCATCGCCGCGCGCCGTCAGCATGAGGATGGGGATGGGCTTGGTGCGCGCATCGGCGCGCCACTTGCGGGCGAGCGTGAGACCGCTTTGGCCGGGAAGCATCCAGTCCAGCAGGATCACGTCGGGCAGCACCGCGTCCAGCTCGCGCTGGGCGGATTCGCCGTCTTCCGACCAGATCGGCTGAAAGCCGTTGTGCCGCAGGTTGACCGCAATCAGTTCGGCGATCGCGGGTTCGTCCTCGACGATGAGTACACGGGGAAGTCTCTTCATGGCTATGCACCGCCCTTCAAAGCACGGCGGACTCGATCTGGTCCAGTGCAGTATGGCGCACGTCCTTGCCTTTGACGAGGTAGATGATCAGTTCGGCAACGTTCTTGGAGTGGTCACCGATGCGTTCGATCGCCTTGGCGAGAAAGAGCAGGTCCAGACTGGCCGAAATGGTGCGCGGGTCTTCCATCATGTAGGTGATGAGCTTGCGCACGAAGCCGTCGAATTCCTTGTCGATGAGGTCGTCCTCCTTGAGGATCGCCACGGCCGCCTTGGTGTCCAGGCGGGCAAAGGCATCCAGCGTCTTGCGCAGCAGGCCGGAGGCCAGATCTGCCGCCACCCGCAGATCGCTGGTGGGCAGCAGCCGGGCAGAGCCGCTTTCGATGATGGACTTCACCATGCGCGCCATCTTGTTGGCTTCGTCGCCCATGCGCTCAAGATTGGCGGTGGCCTTGGAGAAGGCGATCAGCAGGCGCAGGTCACGCGCGGTTGGCTGGCGGCGCGCGATGATGGACGACAGCTCGTGGTCGATCTCCACTTCCATCGCGTTCACGCGGTGCTCGGTGGCAGCCACCTGGTCGGCGGCTTCCACACTGAACTGCGAGAGTGCGTAGATGGCCTGGCGGATCTGCGATTCCACCAACCCACCCAGTTCCATGACGCGGGCGGAAATGCTGTTGAGTTCGCTGTCGAACTGCGAAGAAAGGTGCTTGTCGGGCATGTTGTCGCTCCTCAGCCGAACCGGCCGGTGATGTAGTCCTCGGTTTCCTTGCGCTGCGGCTTGAAGAACATCTGTTCGGTTTCGCCGAACTCCATCAAGTCGCCGAGGTACATGTAGGCCGTGTAGTCGCTGCAGCGCGCAGCTTGTTGCATGTTGTGCGTCACGATGACCACGGTGTAGTCGTTCTTGAGTTCTGCAATCAGCTCTTCGACCTTGGCGGTGGAAATGGGGTCCAGCGCCGAGCATGGCTCGTCCAGCAGCAGCACTTCGGGCTTGATGGCAATGCCACGGGCGATGCACAACCGCTGCTGCTGCCCGCCGGACAGGCCGGAGCCGCTCTGATGCAGCTTGTCCTTCACTTCATTCCACAGGGCCGCCTTGCGCAGCGCCCACTCCACGCGGTCGTCCATGTCGGTGGCGTTCAGGCTCTCGAAGAGCTTCACGCCGAACGCGATGTTGTCGTAGATCGACATGGGAAACGGCGTGGGCTTCTGGAACACCATGCCGACCTTGGCACGGATCAGCGCCACGTCCTGCTTGCTGGTGAGCAGGTTCTCACCGTCCAGCACGATCTGGCCTTCGGCGCGCTGCTCGGGATACAGCTCGAACATGCGGTTGAAGGTGCGCAGCAAGGTGGACTTGCCGCAGCCCGACGGACCGATGAAGGCAGTGACCTTCTTCTCCGGAATATCGAGGTTGATGCCCTTCAGGGCGTGGAACTTGCCGTAGTAGAAATTCAGGTCGCGGACCGTGATCTTCGGCGTCTCGGACACAGCGGGCGTTGGGGAGGGCATGGTGTCTTCCTTGTATTGCTTACTTCTGGCGCGTGAGCACGCGGGCCAGGATATTGAGGCCGAGGACGGCGACGGTGATCAGGAACACCCCTGCCCAGGCGAGCTGCTGCCAGTTCTCGTAAGGGCTCATGGCGAACTTGAAGATGGTGACCGGCAGGCTGGCCATGGGCTTGCCCAGGTCGGCATTCCAGAACTGGTTGTTGAGCGCCGTGAACAGCAGCGGTGCGGTCTCCCCAGCGATGCGGGCCACTGCCAGCAGCACACCGGTGATCACGCCGGCCCGGGCAGCACGCAGCGTCACCATGGTGATCACCTTCCACTTCGGCGTTCCGAGCGCATAGGCCGCTTCGCGCAGGCTGGCAGGCACCAGCACCAGCATGTTCTCGGTGGTGCGAATGACCACGGGAATCACGATGAGCGCCAGCGCCAGGATACCGGCATAGGCGGAAAAGCTCTTGAACCGGGCCACGACCACCGCGTACACGAACAGGCCGATGACGATGCTGGGCGCCGAGAGCAGGATGTCGTTCACGAAGCGGGTCGTGGAGGCCAGCCAGCCGCGCGTGTCGTACTCGGCCAGGTACACGCCGGCCATGATGCCGATGGGGGTGCCGACGAACGTGGCGAGCGACACCATCACGAGCGAGCCGAAGATGGCGTTGGAGATGCCGCCGACCTCGTTGGGCGGGGGCGTCATCTGGGTGAAGAGCGCCAGGCTGAGTCCGCCGATGCCCAGGCGGATGGTCTCCCAGAGAATCCACACCAGCCAGAACACCCCGAACACCATGGCGGCGAGCGAGAGCGTCAGGGCAATGTTGTTCACACGCTTGCGGCTGTCGTAGCGGCGCTGGCGCACCTGCGCCATTTCAGCGGCCGTGATGAGGGTTTGCGACGTGCTCATGCGCGGGTTCCTTCGTTCTTTTGCAGTCGGGACAGCAGCACCTTGGACAGGGCCAATACCACGAAGGTGATGAAGAACAGCACCAGGCCCAGGTAGATGAGTGAGGCCTGATGCAGGCCTTCGCCGGCTTCTGCGAACTCGTTGGCCAGTGCGGAGGTAATGCTGTTGGCGGCTTCGAAGACCGACAGCGAATTGAGTTGGTTCATGTTGCCGATCACGAAGGTCACGGCCATCGTCTCGCCCAATGCACGGCCGAGGCCCAGCATCACGCCCCCCAGCACACCCGTCTTGGTGTAGGGCAGCACAACCTTCCACACCACCTCCCAGGTGGTGGAGCCCAGCCCATAGGCCGATTCCTTGAGCAGCGCAGGGGTGACTTCAAAAACATCCCGCATCACCGCTGCGATGAATGGAATGATCATGATGGCCAGGATGATCCCGGCCGAAAGGATGCCGATACCGACCGGGGGGCCGGACACCAGGGCGCCCAGATAAGGAATACCGCTGAACAGCGACTGCAGCGGCTGCTGGACCCAGGTGGCCAGAATGGGGCCGAACACCATCAGGCCCCACATGCCATACACGATGGAAGGAACCGCCGCCAGCAACTCGATAGCCGTGCCCAATGGACGCTTGAGCCAGGCGGGCGAGAGTTCCGTCAGGAACAGCGCAATGCCGAAGCTCACGGGAACGGCGATGAGCAACGCGATGAACGACGTGGCGAGCGTGCCATAGATCATCACCAAGCCGCCGTAGTCGTTCTGCACGGGGTCCCACACGCTGCGCGTGAGGAAGGTCAGGCCGTACTTCTCGATCGAAGGCCAGGCACCGACCACGAGCGACAACAAAATACCCACGAGCAGCGCCAGCGTGAGCAGGGCCGCACCGCGGGCGAGAAAGCCGAAAACCCGATCGGCCATCACGCCCGACAGGAGCGGCGACCGCGGGGGCGGCGTGGTACGGGGAGCCTCGGCGCGAACCGGCATCGAGGACGACTGACGTACTGGCATGGTGCTGGACACTGCTGTGCCTTCCATAAGAAAAAACGAACTGGTGGCCCGCGTCGGCGGGCCACCATGGGATCACTTCAGCGAAACGGCTTTGCCGGAAGTGTCCTTGATGTCACCCCAGGACTTGATGATGACGTTCTTCACGGAGTCAGGCATGGGCACGTAGTCCAGGTCCGCCGCCGTCTTGTCGCCCGACTTGTAGGCCCACTCGAAGAACTTGAGCGAGGTGGTTGCCTGCGCGGGCTTGTCCTGCGTCTTGTGCATCAGGATGAAGGTGGCACCCGTGATCGGCCATGCATCCTTGCCTGGCTGGTTGGTGAGGATCTGATAGAAGCTCTTGGCCCAGTCGGCGCCGGCAGCGGCGGCCTTGAAGGCGCTGTCTTCCGGCGACACGAAAGCGCCGTCCGCATTCTGCAGCTGGACGTAGTTCAGCTTGTTCTGCTTCACATAGGCGTATTCCACGTAGCCGATGGAGTTCGGCAGACGGCCCACGAAAGCGGCAACGCCTTCGTTGCCCTTGCCGCCGGCGCCGGTGGGCCAGTTCACCGCGGTGCCCTCACCCACCTTGGACTTCCACTCGGCATTCACCTTGGACAGGTAGTTCGTGAAAATGAAGCTGGTGCCCGAGCCGTCCGCACGGCGGACGGGAGCGATGGCGGCGTCCGGAAGGTTCACGCCGGGGTTCAGCGCCTTGATGGCCGCATCGTTCCAGTTCGTCACCTTGCCCAGGTAGATATCGCCCAGCACTTGCCCACTCAGCTTGATCTGGCCGGGCGAGATGCCCTTGATGTTCACCACGGGAACCACGCCACCAATCACGGTGGGGAACTGCAGCAGGCCTTTCTTGGCCAGTTCATCGTCTTTGAGGGGCGCGTCGGACGCACCGAAATCCACCGTCTTGGCTTCGATCTGGCGCAGACCGGCACCCGAGCCCACCGACTGGTAGTTGATCTTGACGCCGGTGGCCTTGTTGTAGTCGGCTGCCCACTTGGAGTACAGCGGTGCGGGGAAACTCGCGCCAGCACCCGTGGCTTCCTGCTGGGCCCAGGCGCTGGAAAAAGCGCCGGCCGCGACCACACCAGACACCAGAATCCGAATCACAGACAGTTTCATGTAGGAACCTCTTGGTTGAAAGAATCAGTGAGGCGACTCTAGAAGCGCTTTATGACACCATCGTGACACCCCCTGCAAGCTGTCATTTGCGATTTTCAGAGGCACATCCGTCTTTGCTTGTCACGCAATCGTCATCATTGCTGCGTAGCCTCCGGCGCACCGACACCGTCGGCAACCCTTCGGAGAACCCAACATGTACCGCCGCTACGTCTTTCCTTTTCTGCTTGCTGCCCTGACTGCCGCGACGCTGAGCGCTTGTGCCACGGGCCCCAGCGCCTCCAGCCCCATTCCCGCCGCGCTGGCGGCAACCCCCTCCATCAGCACCTTCCGCACGCTGGCCACGCAAGCCGGTCTGGCGGATACGCTGGCTGCCAACGGCCCTTACACGGTCTTCGCCCCTTCCGATGAAGCGTTCAAGGCTGTGCCAGCCAAGACCATGGCAGAACTCCAGGCTGATAAATCCAAGCTGCAGGCGGTCTTGAACTACCACATTGTTCCCAAGCGGCTGAAGGCGGCCGACATCCAGCCTGGCTCGGCGAAAACCCTGCAAGGCAGCGAGATCACACTGTCGCGCGCCGGCACCTTCGTGACCGTGGAAGATGCGATGGTCGTTCAAGCCGACATTCCCGCCAGCAATGGGGTGGTGCACGTGGTCGACCGCGTGCTGATGCCACCAGCCAAGAAGTAACTGAATCGACATTGCAGGAGGGGCGGCATCCCCTGCCCTTCCTGGCACAGCTCCGATGCGCCATCGACTGGAGAGGCAGGTGCTATGCTGCCCCGCCTGAAAACCAGCGCGCCTTGCGCAACAACATGCACGACGGAACACTGCTTGCCGCTGTGGATCTCGGATCCAACAGCTTTCGCCTGGAAATCGGGCGTTTCGAACACGGCCATATCCAGCGTGTGGAATACCTCAAGGAAACGGTTCGCCAGGGCAATGGCCTGGATGAAGACCGCAACCTGACCCCCGAGGCGATGCAGCGTGGTTGGGACTGCCTTGCCCGCTTTGCAGAACGCCTGACCGCCTTCGAACCCCATCACGTCCGCGCCGTCGCCACGCAGACCCTGCGGGAAGCGCGCAATCGCGAGGTGTTTCTCCAACGCGGCAGCGACATCCTGGGCCACCGGATCGAGGTGGTTTCGGGTCCTGAAGAAGCCCGCCTGATCTATCAAGGGGTCGCTCGGCTGCTTCCGCAGTCCGACGAACGTCGGCTGGTCGTGGACATTGGCGGAAGATCCACCGAACTGATTCTGGGGCAGCAATTTTCGGCGCGTGCCGTCGCATCCTATCGGGTGGGCAGCGTGGCCTGGTCCAGCCGGTATTTTCCGGAAGGCATCTTCACGCCCCAGGCATTCCGGACGGCCGAGATTGCGGCCCAGGCTGTGCTGGACGAAGCGCTCAACATCTACCGGCCGGACACCTGGGACGTGGCTTACGGGTCGTCTGGCACGGTCGGGGCGGTGGGGGACGTTCTTGCCGCGGCAGGCCATCCCGGCGGACTCATCACGCGCCAGGGGCTGGATTGGCTGCAGGAGCAACTGCTGCGTGTCCGTTCCGCAGACAGGGTGCGCATGGAGGGGCTCAAGGAAGAACGCCGCAGCGTGATCGGCGGCGGCCTCAGCGTGTTGCGCGCCATTTTCGAGTTACTGCAGATCGATCAGATGCAGGTGGCGCAAGGGGCATTGCGCCAAGGAGCGCTGTACGACCTGCTCGACCGTGAACTGCCGGAAACGGACTTGCGATCGTCCACGGTGCGAGGGCTGATGCACCGGTTCGCGGTGGACATCGATCACGCGGAGCGGGTGGCAAAGACGGCCTGTTGGTTGTTCACGCAAGCGTGCCGCAAGCCCTGCGAACGTGCCGAGCGGAAACTGGCCTGGGCCGCGCAGTTACACGAAGTGGGATGCCGCATTTCTCACAGCGAGTACCACCACCATGGCGCGTACATCCTGGACCATACCGACGCCGCCGGCTTTGCGGTATGGGAACTGCACCGGCTGGGACTGCTGGTGAAAGGCCATCGGGGGAAGGTCCGCAAGCTCGAAGCCGACCTTGACGATCCCGACCTGGCGCTGCAGTTGGTCTGCCTGCGCATCGCCGTGGCGCTTTGCCACGCCCGCCGCACGCCCGACATGCAAGGGTTGTCGCTTTCCCAGCAGGGCAATCGATTCGCTTTGTCCACACGCCCCGGCTGGTCGGCCGCGTATCCACAGTCCGCTCATCTTCTTCGAGAAGAAAGCACGGCCTGGATCAAAACGCCTTGGGAGTTCGCCGCCGAGCTGCAATGATGGACAAATCGTTGTATGAAACGGTATAAACTGTATATACCGTTTTCTCATTTAACCGATATGCCCAGTACCTCAGACGTTTCCGCCGCTTCTGCCTCGAACACTGCAGAAACCGCTGCTCCTGCAGCGAGTGCAGCCCTTTCAGCCAAGCCCGCCCCACGCAGCAAGGCCGCTGCTTCCAAGAAGGCCCCGGCCCGCAAGGCGGCTGCCCAGCCCGCTGCGCCCAGCGCGGCCCGTGACCCCAAGGCCAAGAAGCCCAAGCTCATGCGTGACAGCTTCACCATTCCCAAAGACGAGTACGCTGCCATCGAAGCACTGAAGCTGCGCACCGGGCAACTGGGCACGACTGCCAAGAAGAGCGAATTGCTGCGCGCGGGCCTCAAGCTGCTTTCTGCGCTGGGTGACGATGCATTGGCGAAGGCGCTGCAGGCCGTTCCGTCCATCAAGACCGGTCGCCCAAAGGCGCAAGCGCCTGCGCAGCCTGTACCAGCCGCGAAGAAGGCTGCCAAGCCGGCGAAGACAGCGCGCAAGTAAGCCAGGAGCCCTCGGCGCCGGTTGGCCCTGGCACCCATGGTGGTGTTGGTCTCAGAGAAAATCCGGGGACTGCACGGCCAGCAGGATGGTTTCCGTGGTCTCCGGCCGTTGCCGCTGACGCAGCCACCACACCGACCCTTTGCGGATCGCACATTCCGGTGCCTGCAAGGCCAAAAGGCTTGCAACGGCTTGGCCCAACACCGGCTGATGCCCCACCACCAGTACGGCGCCGCGCGACTTCGGCCATTGCGCCAGTTCCAACAGTTCCTGCGGAGTGCCACCAGGCAATAGCTCGGCGCGCAGTTTGTACTTGCGCCCCAGGGCCTTCGCAGTGGCCTCGGTGCGGCGAGCGGGGCTGGACAACACGCGCAACCCATCGGGCAGTTGCCGATCCAGCCAAGCAGCCATGCGCGCCGCTTGCTTCTCTCCGCGGGCGGTCAAAGGACGATCCAGATCGTCTTCTCCCTCACGGAGTTCTTCAGCCTCCGCGTGGCGCCAGAGGATCAGATCCATCATGCCTTGGAACTGCCGCCGCCGTGGGCCATTGTTCGGCCCGCCGCCGCAGCATAGCGGTCCATCAGGGCTTTTTGCGCACCTTTACCAGACACGGGATGCGGCGCGCGCTCATACGTACCGTCGGGCTGCAGAGTCCAGGCGTCCCGATCGTCCCGCAGGTAAGCCACCAGGCATTCATCGATGATGCGCTGCCGCAGTTCCTTGTCGGTGATGGGCCAGGCCAACTCCACACGACGCAGCATGTTGCGGTTCATCCAGTCCGCGCTGGACAGATACAGATCCTCTGATTTGCCCGCCCGGAAATAGAACACCCGGGTGTGCTCCAGAAAACGTCCGATGACCGAACGCACCCGAATGTTGTCCGTGATGCCCTTGCGTTGCGCCGGCAGCATGCAGGCACCCCGCACGATGAGATCGATGCGCGCACCTTGCTGCCCCGCCTTGATGAGCGCGCGCATCAGCACATCGTCCGTCAGGGCATTCATCTTGGCCACGATGCGGGCATCGTCGCCCTTGGCCGCGGACTCTCCCACCCGCTCGATCATGTCCAGCATGTGCTGCTGCAAATGGAAAGGCGCGAGCACCAGCTTGCGCAATTTGGGCAGCTTGTTCTGGCTCGCCAGATGATTGAACACCGCATCCATGTCGGCGGTGACTTCGGCATCGGCCGTGAAATAGCTCAGATCGGTGTACAGGCGGGCGGTCCGCGGGTTGTAGTTGCCCGTGGAAAGATGGCCGTAGCGGCGCAGGTGCCGGCCTTCGCGGCGCGTGACCAGCAGCATCTTGGCGTGTGTCTTCAAGCCCACCACACCGTACACGACCTGCGCCCCGATGGACTCCAGGGCTTCCGCCCAATTGATGTTGGCCTCTTCGTCGAAGCGCGCCTTCAATTCCACCACCGCCATGACTTCCTTGCCGCGCCGGACGGCCTCCCGCAGCAACTCCATCAATTCCGAATCGGCTCCCGTGCGGTAAATGGTTTGCTTGATGGCAAGTACCTGCGGGTCGTTGACCGCCTCGCGCAGGAACGCCAGCACGGCGTCGAAACTCTCGAAAGGCTGGTGGGCCAGCACATCGCGCCGACCGATCTGTTCGATGAGCGAGCTTCCCGACTGGATTTGACGTGGCCATACGGAACGCCATGGAGGAAACAGCAGTGCCGGATCGTTCACCAGGTCCACCAATTGCGAGAGCCTGACCAGATTCACCGGGCCATGCACGCGGTACAGCGCCGCATCGGGAAGGGCAAACTGCAATTGCAGAAAATCTGACAAGAACCGCGAACAGCTCGATGACACCTCCAGCCGTACCGCTTGGCCATAGTGGCGGTGCTCCAACCCCTGACGCAGCGCCGTGCGCAGATTGCGCACATCGTCTTCATCCACGGCCAGATCGGAATGGCGCGTGACACGGAACTGGGAAAACTCGGTCACTTCGCGCCCGGTGAAGAGCTCTGCCAGGTGTGCCCGCACAATGCTGGACAGACTGACAAACTGCGCTCCTGTCACGGCCACTTTGGCGGGCATGCGTATCAGGCGCGGCAAGACGCGAGGCACCTTGACGATGGCAATTTCATTCTCGCGTCCAAAGGCATCGTTGCCTTTCAAACGCACGATGAAATTCAGCGACTTGTTGGCGACCTGCGGGAACGGATGCGACGGGTCCAGGCCGACCGGAATCAGCAGAGGACGAACCTCCCGGTCGAAATACTCGTTCACCCAGCGTCTCTGTGCCCCGGTACGGTCGCCGTGGGAGACGATGTGGATGTTCTGGGCTGCAAAGGCCGGGGTGAGCGAGTCGTTGTACAGCGCGTATTGCCGCGCGACAAGGTCATGGGCTTTGGCAGCCAGCTCCTCGAACGAAGCGACGGTATACGGGCCTTTGGTATCGCCGTTCTGAGCGGCAGTCAGATGGGCCGCGGCACGCACCTCGAAAAATTCATCGAGATTGGAAGAAACGATGCAGAGGTATCGCAAACGCTCGAGCAGCGGCACATCGACCCGGGCGGCCCAGTCGAATACCCGCTCATTGAAAGCAAGAATGCTGTGGTCGCGATTGAGAAAATCAGGATCGGAGTTCAACGATTTCTCTGGCAAAGGGGGCACATTGGCCCCCTCGACTTCCCCGTTAGGCACAGCAGATTGAAGAGACGATTCGGGGAGAGGCTCGGAAGGCGACGGCATGGCTGCTTTGGAAGGGATGGGTTCCACCCCAGTATTGGCAGTCACCATGACATTTTCATGACATTCCGGTGAAGGCGTCACGGAAGGTTTGCTGATGTTCATGACAGATAAGGCGCCGTCACACTCCGAGAAAATGCTTGCGGTATCGCGAAGGCAAATCCGCAATGCGCATGAGCATTGGCAAATCGGCTGAGTTGAAATCAGGGTCCCAGGCCGGCGCACCGAGAACACGTGCCCCCAGGCGCAAATAGCCCTTGATGAGGGCGGGCGGCTCGATCGCCAGTGATCCATCCAATTGATCCACAGGCAACGGCAACCGCGGGCGCACATGGAACTCGATGGGTGCCAGATGCGACTTCTGCACTTGGCTCCAGATGCTTGCAGCCGCATCGCCGCTCACCACCCCGTTGTGCAGCATGGGAATGCTGGCGCAACCGATCATGGTGTCGAGTTGATTGCGCACCATGAAATCCGCCAGGGCGCTCCAAAGCGCCAGAATCACGCCTCCGTGCCGATAGTCGGGATGGACACAGCTTCGCCCCAACTCGACCATTCGAGAGCGGAGCGTGCGCAGCCGTGTCAGGTCGAACTCGGTATCGCTGTAGGTACCGCCGACCCGGCGGGCTTGAGCGGGAGTGAGTACGCGGTAGGTACCAATGACCTGACGCGTGGCGATGTCCCGAACCAGCAGGTGCTCGCAATATTCGTCGAAAAGGTCCACGTCATGGCCGGCCACCGAGGTATTGAGTCGCGCTCCCATCTCCGATGCGAACACCTCGAACCTCAGGCGCTGGGCTTCCCGGACTTCGTCGAGATGCCGCGCCCAAGCCACTTCCACCCCGCCTTCGGTGGACAAACGGCTTGCCACATCGCCCGAATGGCCAGGGCGATGAAGTGACCCCCTGGGCAATGAGTCTGGACACAAGGGCATCGTCGGGATGGGTAGTTCGTTCACTCGTCTCTCCCTGCAAGGGTGGTTGGATCACAGCTTGAAGGAGCGTTGCCCTTCCCGCTTGGACGAGACTGTGGCAAACGGCAGTGACGCCGCCATGTCCAGGCCATGACAGCTTCATGACTTGGAAAGGACGGAGCCTGGCCTGCCAGAAGATATGCATCGCGCTTTTGATCGAGACAATCCCGAACTCGGGATTTCAGGGGCGACTGCTACACTTTCGCACAACTTGCCGCCCGCCAGGGCTTCACTCATTTCCATGTGCTCCACGCTTGATGCGCCCGTACTTTCTCAGCCCGGGCCGACTTTGCAACGCATCCTTCGCGAGCAGCAGACTTTGTTGGACAGCGCCGGGGTGGGCATCGTTTTCATCCGCCAACGGCAGATCGTTCGCTGCAACCAACGCTATGCCGATATCTTTGGCTATGAAACGGTCGAGGAAACCATCGGGCTGAGCAGCCAGGCCCTGTATCCCACCCTCGACGCGTTCCGGGACTTGGGACGCAATGCCTATCCGGTGCTTGCGCGTGGGGATACCTACCGCACGGAATGCCAGATGCGGCGCTGCAACGGCCGCTTGTTCTGGAGCAGCTTGGCCGGTCGGCTGATCAACCCCGCCGACACGGCGGAAGGCTCGATCTGGATCATCGATGACATCGATGAGCAGCGGCATGCGCAAACCCAGCTTCACGCCGTAGTGCAGGAAAAGCAGGCCCTTTTCGACCACGCCATGGTGGGCATCGCGTTCATCTCCAATCAGCGCATGACGCGGTGCAACCAGCACTTCGAACAGATGCTGGGCTATGGTCCTGGGGAGCTGGCCAACGCAGCGACGCGGCAATGGCATTTCAGCGACGCGGACTGGGAAGATGCGAAAAAGCGCTGCTACGAACCACTGACGGACGGCAAGATCTTCGTGGGCGAGATGACCTTGCGCGGCAAGGATGGCCGTGCCGTGGTGTGCGAAGTGCGCGTCAAGGCCATCGACCCTGCCCGTCCGGCCAATGGATCGGTTTGCATTGCCATGGATGTCAGCGAGCAGCGCCAGGCACAGGCAGAGCTGGCCCGGATGCATGCTGACCTGGAGCGTCAGGTGCACCAGCGGACGCGGCAGCTCAGCGAAACCGTGGACAACCTGCATCGCGAGATCAACGATCGCAAGCACGACCAGGAACGCATCTATTGGCTGGCCCACTATGATCCATTGACCGGTCTGCCGAACCGCACGCTCCTGGCTGAGCGCAGCCACCTTGCGATCCGCGCTGCCAGCGAAGGGGGCACGCCCCTCGCTGTTATCTTCCTCGACCTCGATCACTTCAAGCACGTGAACGACTCGCTGGGCCACCGGGTCGGAGATGCTCTGCTGGTGGAAATCGCCAAAAGGCTCCGGGCGGTCGTGCGGGACAAGGACACCGTTTCGCGCTTAGGGGGCGACGAATTCATTCTGCTGCTGCCAGGGGCCAACGCGCATGGAGCGGCACGTGTCGCAGGCAAGCTGCAGGAGGCGTCGCGCCAGCATTACCAGATTGGGCACCACGAACTCACGATGGCGCCTTCGATGGGCATCGCACTGTTTCCACAGGACGGCGCGGATTTCGACACCCTGACCCAGTCCGCCGATGTGGCCATGTACCGGGCAAAGCTGGACGGTCGAAACACTTACCGCTTCTTCACCCCGGAAATGCAGGCCCAGTCGGTGCGTGCCCTCCTTCTGGAAAATGCCCTGCGGCGCGCTCTGGAGCGCAACCAGCTGCATTTGCACTACCAACCGCAGATCACCATCGCGACGGGCGAGATCCGCAGCGTGGAAGCGCTGCTCCGCTGGGAGCATCCCGACCTCGGGAGCATCTCTCCCGCAGAATTCATCCCCATCGCAGAAGACAGCGGCCAGATCCTGCAGATCGGCGAATGGGTCATGCAGACAGCCTTGGACCAGTTGCAGCACTGGCACACCATGGGCATGGACTGGCTGGCCATGGCGGTCAATCTATCGGCACTGCAGTTCAGACAGCCGCAGTTGCCCGAACTGGTCAGCCGGCTTCTGGACAGCACTTCGCTGAGGGCCAACCGGCTGGAGCTCGAACTGACCGAAGGCGTCGCAGTGGACGACCCCCGTTCCGCCATCGCCACCATGGACCAGTTGCATGCCCGGGGCGTGCGCATGTCCATGGACGATTTCGGCACGGGATATTCTTCGCTGAGCCAACTCAAGCGCTTCCAAATCTACAAACTCAAGATCGACCAGTCGTTCGTGCGGGACTTGGGCAATGACAGCAACGACCGGGCCATCGTCAGCGCCATCATTCGCATGGCGCAGGCTCTGGGCATCCGGACCACGGCCGAGGGCGTGGAAACGAGCGAGCAGCTGTCATACCTTCGCGAACAAGGTTGCGACGAAGCACAGGGCTATTACTTCAGCAAGCCTTTGCCCGCCCACCAGATCACCGCCCTGCTACAGCGGCAGCATGCAGCGCAATAGACCGGATCAGACGCTGCGCAGGCTCAGATACTGAAGCACGCCACAGATGGACTCACCCCGCACGCGCCGCATCTGCCAGTTGTTGCGCAAAGTGATTGGCATGGTCGGCATTGCTGGCCTCCACCATCACGCGCAGCAGAGGTTCGGTTCCGCTGGCGCGAATCAATACCCGCCCGGTTTCACCCAATGCTGCCTCCACGGAACGCAAGGTGTCTGACAAGGTGGTGTTGCTCTTCCAATCCTGCCCTGGAGCCAGCCGGACATTGAGGAGCACCTGCGGAAAGAGTTGCACACTCGCCAGCATGTCCGGCAAACCGCAGGCGTTGCGAACACACGCCTGAAGCACCTGGAGGGCGCTGATGAGGCCATCGCCGGTCGTATGGCGGTCCAGGGCCAACAGGTGCCCTGAACCCTCTCCGCCCAAAAGCCAGCGATGGCGGGCCAACTCTTCCAGCACATAGCGGTCGCCGACTTTGGCACGCACGAACTGTATGCCCTGCGCCTTGAGCGCAAGCTCTACCGCCATGTTGGTCATGAGCGTGCCGACCACGCCCGGCACCGGCTCGCCCCGGCCCAAACGGTCAGAGGCCATGAGATACAGCAGTTCGTCGCCGTTGTAGAGGCGCCCCGCCGCGTCCACCATCTGGAGCCGATCCGCGTCACCATCCAACGCCACGCCGAAGTGCGCGTGGTTGGCCCGGACCGCCCGCACCAAGGCTTCGGGATGGGTCGCACCGACTTGGTGGTTGATGTTCAGGCCATCGGGGGAGCAGCCGATGGCCAACACTTCCGCGCCCAGTTCATGAAACACCTTGGGCGCGATGTGATACGCCGCGCCGTGGGCCGCATCCACCACGATTTTCACCCCCTTGAGGGTCAGATCCTGCGGGAATGTGCTCTTGCAAAATTCGATGTAGCGGCCTGCCGCATCTTCCAGGCGCCTCGCTTTGCCCAACGAGGCGGAGTCCGCCCAGACCGGGGCTTCATCCAGAGCCGACTCCACCGCCATTTCCCACTCATCGGAGAGCTTCGTCCCTTGAGCGCTGAAGAACTTGATGCCATTGTCCGGATAGGCATTGTGGCTGGCGCTGATCACAACACCCAGGCTGGCGCGCTGGGCACGTGTCAGGTACGCCACGCCGGGCGTGGGCAAAGGGCCCAGCAGTACCACATCCACCCCTGCAGAGTTGAAGCCGGACTCCAGCGCGCTCTCCAGCATGTAGCCGGAAATGCGCGTGTCCTTCCCGATCAACACCGTGGGCCGCTCCTCCTTGCGGCGCAAAACCCGGCCCACCGCATGCGCGAGCCGCAGCACAAAGTCGGGAGTGATGGGCGCCTGCCCTACGGTGCCGCGGATGCCATCCGTACCGAAATATCGACGTGTCATGATTTTTTGCCTCCGCCTGAAGGATATCCGCAGGCTAGAGTGAGGGTGGGGGAATTTGAGAGGCCTGCCAGACTTGCAATGCGGCGACGGTTTCGCGCACATCGTGCACACGCACGATGCGCGCGCCACGCTCCACGGCCAACAACGCCGCGGCCACGCTCGGGACCATGCGCTCTGAAACCGGCCACTGCGTGACCGCACCGAGCGACGATTTGCGCGACCAGCCAGCCAGCCAGGGGTAGCCCGCGCGGGACAGCAAAGGCTGGCTGGCAAGGAGCGCGAAGTTCTGCTCCACCGTCTTGCCAAAGCCGATGCCGCAGTCCAGCACGATGCGACTCTTTTCGACCCCCAGCGCATGTAAATCTAGAGCACATTGCTCTAAAAAAGATAGCACTTGAGAGACCACGTCTCCCTCCATCGGAGCCGCCTGCATGGTTTGGGGGTCGCGGTGCATGTGCATCAGGCACACCCCGCATGCAGGATGGCCGGCCACCACGGCCATGGCTCCGGGTTGCCGAAGGGCCCAGATGTCGTTGATGATGTCAGCGCCCATGTCCAGCACCGCACGCATCACCTCGGGCTTGTAGGTGTCGATGGACAATGGCACGCCCAGGCCCACCGCCAACCGGACCAGCGGCAACACCCGAGCCAACTCCTCATCCAGCGAGACGGCGGGACTGCCTGGGCGGGTGGATTCCCCCCCGATGTCCAGAATGTCGGCCCCCTGCGCCAGCAGGCTTTCACAGTGGCGCATCGCGTCCAGGGTGGTGGCGTGCCGCCCGCCATCGGAAAAGGAATCCGGAGTGGCATTCACGATACCCATGACCCGAGGCCGTGAGAGATCGATCTGGAATCGGCTGGTCTGCCAGTGCATCGACACGTGGAATGGTTTAAACGAGAAGAACACAAAAACGGGGCACACAGGCCCCGTTGTTGGTTGCAGCGTTCCGCCGCAGGCTCAAGCGGCCGAAGGAGCAGGTTCGGTCGTCACGGCCGGCGTGCCGCCGCCCGAGTTATCCCCACCCGACGACGGCGTGCGAGGCGTCCAGTCCTTGGGAGGACGCGGAGGCTTGCCTGCCATGATGTCGTCGAGTTGCTCGGTGTCGATCGTCTCCCACTCCAGCAGCGCCTTGGCCATGGCATGCATCTTGTCGCTGTTGTCTTCGATCAGCTTGCGTGCCAACGCGTATTGCTCGTCGATGATGCGGCGAACCTCGCCATCGACCTTTTCCATCGTCTGCTCGCTCATGTTGTTGGTCTTGGTCACCGAGCGGCCGAGGAAAACCTCGCCCTCGTTCTCGGCATAGACCATCGGGCCCAACGCCTCCGTCATGCCGTAACGCGTCACCATGTCCCGCGCGATCGAGGTGGCGCGTTCGAAATCGTTGCTGGCGCCGGTGGTCATCTGGTTCATGAACACCTCTTCGGCAATCCGTCCGCCGAACAGCATGCTGATCTGGTTCAACATGTACTCGCGGTCGTAGCTGTAGCGGTCCTTTTCGGGAAGGCTCATGGTCACGCCCAGTGCACGACCACGCGGAATGATGGTGACCTTGTGGACCGGATCGCACTTGGGCAGCAGCTTGCCGATCAGCGCGTGACCAGACTCGTGGTAGGCCGTATTGCGGCGCTCTTCCTCGGGCATCACCATGCTCTTGCGCTCGGGGCCCATGATAATCTTGTCTTTGGCTTTCTCGAAATCCTGCATCTCCACGGTGCGCGCACTGCGGCGTGCCGCCATCAAAGCCGCTTCGTTGCAAAGATTGGCCAGATCCGCGCCCGACATGCCGGGAGTTCCACGGGCGATGACACTCGGGTTCACGTCCTGGCCGACAGGCACCTTTCGCATGTGCACGTTCAGGATCTGCTCACGGCCGCGGATATCGGGCAGCGTCACATACACCTGTCGGTCGAATCGGCCCGGGCGCAGCAAGGCGGCATCCAGGATGTCAGGGCGGTTGGTGGCGGCCACCACGATCACCCCGAGATTGGTCTCGAAGCCGTCCATCTCGACCAGCATCTGGTTCAAGGTCTGTTCGCGTTCGTCATTGCCACCACCCAGGCCGGCGCCGCGCTGGCGGCCCACCGCATCGATTTCATCAATGAAGATGATGCAGGGCGCATTCTTCTTGGCGTTCTCGAACATGTCGCGCACGCGGGCCGCGCCCACGCCCACGAACATTTCCACGAAGTCGGAGCCGGAAATGCTGAAGAAGGGAACCTTGGCTTCGCCGGCAATGGACTTCGCCAGCAGCGTCTTGCCCGTGCCCGGAGGGCCGACCAACAGAAGGCCCCGAGGAATGCGGCCACCGAGTTTCTGGAATTTCTGAGGGTCTTTGAGGAAGTCGACGACTTCCTTGACTTCTTCCTTGGCTTCGTCGCATCCTGCCACGTCGGCAAAGGTCACCTGATTGCTGTTCTCGTCCAGCATGCGGGCCTTGCTCTTGCCGAAGCTGAAAGCTCCGCCCTTGCCGCCACCCTGCATCTGACGCATGAAGTACACCCACACGCCGATCAGCAGCAGCATGGGGCCCCAGCTGACGAGCAGGGTCATCAAAAGCGAGCCCTCTTCCCGTGGCTTGACGTCGAACTTGACGTTGTTGTTGATCAGATCGCCGACCAATCCGCGGTCCAGATAGGTCGCGGTGGTGCGCAATTTGCGGTCATCGGTGGTAGTGGCAACGATCTCCGTGCCACCCTGCCCTTCCTGGATCGTGGCGCTCTTGATCCGGTTGCTGCGCACCTCCTCCAGGAATTCGGAGTACCCCACGGAGCCCGCGCTGGCGCCTGAACGGGTGTCGAACTGTTTGAACACCGTAAAGAGCACCATGGCGATGACCAGCCACACGGCAATTTTTGAAAACCACTGATTGTTCAAGCGGGGCTCCAGAAGCAAAGGGGATAACGCCACGAACGTGTCATGGAGACGTCCTAGCGCATTTAGGGCGCATTTTAGGCGTTTCAAGGTGGAAGGCGGTGCGATTTACCCCAGCAGAGGCCATGGTCAACCCACGGGAAGACTGCCTTGGCATGGGTTGTAACCGCTGACGAACCGCGTTCATACTGTTCAAGCCTGCTTTTTCAAACCGATTCCCACCAAAAAAGTCTCGGAAGATTTGTCCCGCGAGGCTTTGGGCTTGATGGGCTTGACCACCTTGAATGTTTCCTTGAACAACTGCACCAGCTGCGCATACCCGCTGCCATGGAACAGCTTGACCACGAGCGCCCCTTCGGGTTTGAGGTGCTGCACGGCGAATTCGACGGCCAGTTCGATCAGGTGGGAAATGCGCGCCGCGTCGGCTGACTCGATTCCGGACAGATTGGGGGCCATGTCGGAAACCACCACGTCGACAGCCCGCCCCTGGACGGCTTCCTGCAACTGCGCCAGAACATCGTCCTCCCGGAAATCGCCCTGGAGAAAGCCGACCCCTTCGATCGGCTCCATGGGCAGCAGATCCAGGGCGATGATGGTGCCGTTGAGTTGGCCGACTGCCGCGCCTCCTGGCGACATGCGACGCCGCAGGTACTGGCTCCAGGCCCCTGGCGAGGAGCCCAGGTCGACCACGATGTGCCCTGGCTTGATCAGCCCCAGCTGCTCATCGATTTCCTTGAGTTTGTAAGCGGCACGGGCGCGATAGCCCTCTTTCTGGGCGAGCTTGACGTAGGTGTCGTTGACATGGTCATGGAGCCATGCCTTGTTCACCTTCTTGCTTTTCGTGTTTGTTTTCATCCTGCCTCGATAATACGGCCCATGCCCCAAATTCAATTGACTCCCGCAGAGCGCCGGGAACACCGCGCTAATGCCCACCATCTGGACCCCGTCGTCCTGATCGGCGGCGATGGGTTGACCCCCGCTGTCCAAAAAGAAATCAACGCTGCCCTCAATGCCCACGGATTGATCAAAGTCCGCGTCTTCAGCGACGACCGGACATCGCGCGAACAGATTTACCAGACATTGGCGGCAGAACTCAACGCTGCACCCATCCAACACATCGGCAAGTTGCTGGTGCTCTGGCGCCCGCAGCCTCCCAAGGAGCGCACCGTCGACGAAGATCGCATGCCCGGCCCTCGCGATGTGAAAGTGCTCAAATTCAGCAAGCGCGGCGGCCAGCGGCCCGAGATCAAGCAGTTGCGCGTCCTTGGCAACCAGCGATTGACGCCCGGCGGCCAGATCAAGCGGGCCAAGAAGCCCAAGCAGAAATCCGTCAAGAAGCGCCAGGCCGATTGATGGGCTCCAGCACGGCGCGAACGCGCCACGTGATCTGCATGAAATGGGGCACCAAATACGGCCCCGAATATGTGAACCGGCTTTACGCCATGGTTCGGCGCCATCTCACTGGGGATTTTCGCTTTGTCTGCCTGACGGATGATTCGACGGGCATCCGGGCCGAAGTGCAATGCCTTCCGATTCCCGCACTGGATCTGCCCACCGGCATTCCGGAGCGCGGTTGGACCAAGCTCGCCACGTTCAGCGCCGATCTGCATGGCCTGTCAGGCACCGCACTGTTCCTGGACGTGGATGTCGTCGTCACCGGCAGCCTGGATGCCTTTTTCGAAGCGCCGGGCGAGTTCCTGATCATCCATGACTACAAACGGCCCTGGCGTATCACCGGCAATTCATCGGTGTATCGGTTCGAGATCGGTGCACACCCCGACGTACTCGAATACTTTCGCGGTCACTTCGATGCCATCCGCCGGAAGTTTCGCAACGAACAGGCCTACCTTTCGGACTTCCTGCATCAGCAGGGCAAGCTGAGCTACTGGCCCGCAGGCTGGTGCCCCAGCTTCAAGTACCACTGCATCCCTGCATGGCCTTCCAATTATTGGAAGCCGCCGATCGTTCCGGCCGACGCGCGCATCGTGATCTTTCACGGTGAGTGCAACCCGCCCGATGCCCTTGCGGGCCGGCGCAATCGCCGCTTTCGCCACATCCAGCCTGCCACCTGGGTGGCCGAGCACTGGAAAGAGTAAACGGGCAGTAAAAGGACCGTCCCCTGCGCCGAGAAATCAGCGCCGGGACGTTCGCCACAGGACGGCCAGAGCGCATCCCCACTGCAACGTGTACATCACGCTGCCCACGCTGTGCCACAGCCGTAGGTTCTGGCGAGCGACGATGCGGGGCGATACGCCGTACTGCACCAGCAACGCCAGTAAAAGCCCGGCGATCACGAAGACCAGCGCAGCCTGGGCCCAATCCTCCTGCGTCTCTGCATGCCGTCGTTTGGACAACAGGAGAAGGCACACGCAGCAAGCGATCGAGACGAAGGTTTGTGCCTCGAAAAGGCGTGCGGCCATGTTGCCGGACAGCGCCGGTGTAGGCAAATGCACGAACAGGAGCGGTACGGCCAGGAACCCGATGGCCGACAGACTCCCCCACCACAATGCGGCGGCCAGAACGGGCACGCGGTCATACATGGCAGCGTCTTTCGCTCAGATGTAGCTCACGCCCACCACTTCATAGCGGCGCAGGCCACCGGGGGCCTGGACCTCGGCCGTGTCGCCCTCTTCCTTGCCGATCAGCGCGCGAGCGATGGGGCTGGACACATTGATGAGGCCCAGCTTCAAGTCGGCCTCGTCCTCGCCCACGATCTGGTAGGTGACGGCATCGCCGCTCTCTTCGTCTTCCAGCTTCACGGTGGCACCGAACACCACTTTGCCGCCCGCGTCCAGCGCGGTGGGGTCGATGATCTGCGCAGCGGACAACTTGCTCTCGACTTCCTGGATGCGGCCTTCGATGAAACCCTGCCGGTCTTTGGCGGCCTCGTACTCGGCGTTTTCGCTCAGATCGCCCTGGGCACGCGCCTCGGCGATGGCATTGATCACCGCAGGGCGTTCGACGGTCTTCAGACGGTGCAGCTCTTCCTTGAGCTTTTCAGCGCCGCGCTTGGTAATGGGAATGGTGGCCATTGAATCAGTCTCCACGTTCAATTCGACGCCGCGCAACGCGCGGCCCTCCTGGCGTCTTGCACACCCGTGGATGCACAAACGGACGCCCCAAAAGGAAACCGCCGCGCGTTGCCGCGCGGCGGTCTCTGGTCAGTGGCGATTATGCCGCGTTTGAGGCGGCCGGACGCTTAACCTGACTGTGCCGTTCAGGCCGTCAATTGCGCGTGCAGTTCCTGCACGGAATAAACGTCCAGATGGTCCAGATGCTTCATGCCTTCCACGGCCGCCTCGGCGCCGAAGATGGTCGTGAAGGTGGTGACCCGGGCCTGCAGCGAACTCGTGCGGATCGCGCGGGAGTCGGCAATCGCATTGCGCCGCTCTTCCACCGTATTGATGACCATGACGATTTCGTCGTTCTTGATCATGTCCACGATGTGTGGGCGGCCTTCGGTCACCTTGTTCACCACGGTCACCGGCACGCCGGCCTCCGAGATCGCAGCAGCCGTGCCCTTGGTCGCCACCAAGTCGAAACCCAGGGCGACCAGTTGCCGGCCGATTTCCACCGCACGCGGCTTGTCGCTGTTCTTCACGGTGAGGAACACCTTGCCGGACGTCGGCAGCTTCGTGCCGGCCCCCAGCTGGCTCTTCACGAAAGCCTCGCCGAACGTCTTGCCCACTCCCATCACTTCGCCGGTGGACTTCATCTCCGGGCCGAGGATCGTGTCCACACCCGGGAACTTGACGAAGGGGAACACCGCCTCCTTCACGCTGAAATAAGGCGGCGTGACTTCCCGCGTGATGCCCTGGCTCGCCAGCGACTGCCCCGCCATGCAGCGGGCCGCCACCTTGGCCAACTGGATGCCCGTGGCCTTGCTGACGAAGGGCACCGTGCGGGATGCGCGCGGATTCACTTCGAGCACATAGATCACGTCCTTGCCATCCTTTTCCTGAATGGCGAACTGCACGTTCATCAAGCCCACCACGCTCAGGCCCTCGGCCATGGCTGCAGTCTGGCGCTTGAGTTCATCCACCGTGGCCTTGCTCAGGTAGTAAGGCGGCAAAGAGCAGGCCGAGTCGCCGCTGTGCACGCCGGCTTGCTCAATGTGCTCCATCACGCCCCCGATGAAAACCTTGCCTTCGGGGTCGCGCAGGCAATCCACATCGCACTCGATGGCATCGTTCAGGAAACGGTCCAGCAGCACGGGCGAGTCGTTGCTCACCTTGACGGCTTCGCGCATGTAGCGTTCCAGATCCCGCTGTTCGTGGACGATTTCCATGGCACGGCCACCCAGCACATAGCTGGGGCGCACGACCAGTGGATAGCCCAACGCGGCAGCCTTCTCCAGGGCCTCCGGCTCGGTGCGTGCCGTGGCGTTGGGTGGCTGGCGCAGCCCCAGGTCGTTGAGCAGTTTCTGAAAGCGCTCGCGGTCTTCCGCAGCATCGATCATGTCCGGGCTGGTGCCGATGATCGGCACGCCCTCGGCCTCCAGGCCGAGCGCCAGCTTCAGGGGCGTCTGACCACCGTACTGCACGATCACGCCCGTGGGCTTTTCCTTGTCGACGATTTCCAGCACGTCTTCCAGCGTGAGCGGCTCGAAATAAAGCCGATCCGACGTGTCGTAGTCGGTCGAAACCGTTTCCGGATTGCAGTTGACCATGATGGTTTCATAGCCGTCCTCGCGCATGGCGAGTGCGGCGTGAACGCAGCAATAGTCGAACTCGATGCCTTGGCCGATGCGGTTGGGGCCACCGCCCAGCACCATGATCTTCTTGTTGGTGGTGGGCGCGGCTTCACACTCGTCCTCGTAGGTCGAGTACATGTAAGCCGTGTTGGTGGCGAACTCGGCGGCGCAGGTGTCCACCCGCTTGTAGACGGGACGCACATTGAGTGCCCGGCGCGCCTCCCGCACAGCTTTTTCCTGCGTCCGCAGGAGCTTGGCCAGGCGGCGATCGGAAAAGCCCTTCTTCTTGAGCGCTCGCAGCGTATCGGCGTCGATGGCAGCCAGCGCGCCATCCCCCTTTTCATCGGTCAGCTTGTCCAGATCCAGTTCGATCTTCACGATCTCTTCGATCTGCACCAGGAACCATTTGTCGATCTTGGTGAGGTCATGCACCTCGTCGACCGAAAGGCCCATGGCGAAGGCATCGCCCACATACCAGATGCGCTCGGGACCCGGCTCGCCCAGTTCCTTTTCCAGCAGTTCGCGGTCCTGCGTCTTTTCATTCATGCCGTCCACGCCGACTTCCAGGCCACGCAACGCCTTCTGGAAAGACTCCTGGAACGTGCGGCCCATGGCCATGACCTCGCCCACCGACTTCATCTGCGTGGTCAGGCGGCTGTCGGCCGTGGGGAACTTCTCGAATGCAAAACGTGGAATCTTGGTGACCACGTAGTCGATCGAGGGTTCGAACGATGCGGGCGTAGCGCCGCCCGTGATTTCGTTCTTCAGTTCGTCGAGCGTGTAGCCCACCGCGAGCTTCGCCGCGACCTTGGCGATCGGAAAGCCCGTGGCCTTCGATGCCAGGGCCGACGACCGCGATACGCGTGGATTCATCTCGATGACGATCATGCGACCGTCTTTCGGATTCACCGAGAACTGCACGTTGGAGCCACCGGTATCCACGCCGATCTCGCGCAGCACCGCGAGGGACGCGTTGCGCATGATCTGGTATTCCTTGTCGGTCAGCGTTTGCGCAGGCGCCACCGTGATCGAGTCGCCCGTGTGCACGCCCATCGGATCGAGGTTCTCGATCGAGCAGATGATGATGCAGTTGTCCGCCTTGTCGCGAACCACTTCCATCTCGTACTCTTTCCAGCCGAGCAGCGATTCTTCGATCAGCAGTTCGTTGGTGGGCGAAGCCTCCAGCCCGCGCTTGCAGATGGTCTCGAACTCTTCAGGGTTGTAGGCAATGCCGCCGCCGGTGCCGCCCAGTGTGAAGCTGGGACGGATCACCGTGGGAAAGCCCACGGTCTTTTGCACCGTCCACGCCTCGTCCATGCTGTGGGCGATGCCGGAGCGGGCCGAGCCCAGGCCGATGCGGGTCATCGCATCCTTGAACTTGAGGCGGTCTTCCGCCTTGTCGATCGCCTCGGGCGTGGCGCCGATCAGCTCCACCTTGTACTTGTGCAGCACGCCATTGCGCCACAGGTCGAGGGCGCAATTGAGCGCCGTCTGCCCGCCCATCGTCGGCAGGATCGCGTCGGGGCGCTCCTTGGCGATGATCTTCTCGACGGTCTGCCACGTGATGGGCTCGATGTAGGTCACATCGGCGGTGGCCGGGTCGGTCATGATCGTCGCAGGATTGCTGTTGATCAGGATGACTTTGTAACCTTCCTCGCGCAGGGCCTTGCAGGCCTGCACGCCGGAATAGTCGAATTCGCAGGCTTGGCCGATGATGATGGGGCCGGCGCCGATGATGAGGATCGATTTGAGGTCTGTGCGCTTCGGCATTATTTCTTCTCCATCAGCGCAGTGAAGCGGTCAAACAGGTAGGCGATGTCGTGCGGGCCGGGCGAGGCCTCGGGGTGGCCCTGGAAACAGAACGCGGGCTTGTCCGTGCGCTCCAGGCCCTGCAGCGTGCCGTCGAACAGGCTGATGTGCGTGGGGCGCAGGGTCGACGGCAGCGACTCCATCTCCACGGCAAACCCATGGTTCTGGCTGGTGATGCTGACACGGCCGTTGTCCAGGTCCTTCACGGGATGGTTCGCGCCATGGTGGCTGTTGTCCATCTTGAAGGTCTTCGCGCCGCTGGCCAGGGCCATGATCTGGTGGCCCAGGCAGATGCCGAACGTGGGTACGCCGGCATCGATGATCTGGCGCGTGGCTTCGATGGCGTAGTCGCACGGCGCCGGATCGCCAGGGCCGTTGGACAGGAACACGCCATCGGGCTTCATGGCCAGCACCTCGGCTGCCGGGGTCTTGGCCGGAACCACCGTGAGGCGGCAGCCGCGCTCGGCCAGCATGCGCAGAATGTTCTTTTTCACGCCGTAGTCGTAGGCCACCACGTGAAAGCGCGGAGCGGCAAGGGTGCCGTAACCCGAACCAAGCTTCCACTCGGTCTGGTCCCACGGATAGGCCGCGGAGGTGCTCACCACCTGGGCCAGATCCAGGCCCTTCATGCTGGGTGCCGCCTTGGCGGCGGCCAGGGCCTCGTCGATGCGCGCCTGGGTCACCGCTTCGCCGGCCGCAAGCCCGACGATGGCGCCGTTCTGCGCTCCGTGGGTGCGCAAGATGCGCGTGAGCTTGCGGGTGTCGATGTTGGCGATGGCAACGGTCTTCTCGCGCACGAGGTACTGCGAGAGGGTCTCGGTGCTGCGGAAATTGCTGGCCAGCAACGGCAGGTCTTTAATGATCAAGCCTGCGGCATGGACCTTGTCGGCTTCGATGTCCTCGGTATTGACACCGTAGTTGCCGATGTGCGGATACGTCAGGGTGACGATCTGCTGGCAGTAGCTCGGGTCGGTGAGGATTTCCTGGTAGCCGGTGATGGCGGTGTTGAACACCACTTCGCCGACCGTGGTGCCGGTGGCACCAATCGAATTGCCGATAAAGACCGTGCCGTCTGCGAGCGCCAGGATGGCGGGCGGGAAGGATCCCTGTAGAGACAAAAGCACTGGGTTCTCCGAATGGTTACGGGTCGCCCGGAGTCCGCAGGAAGACATTCCTGAAGACTGCTGCTTGTTGGGGGATTGCTTTGGTTGCTGCCGGGCGACGTTTTTGCGGGAAAGCCTCCAATTGTAGCCTCACTGAAAGAGCATCCCGACTTCCGCGGCCCATTCAGCCCACGCAAACCGGATCCGGCGATGCAACGATCGTCAGCGAGCAGGCTCTTTTGTCCTACACCACGACGGCCGAGGCCCCCTGAAAGATCGCAGCGGTTGGCATCCTGCGGCGCCCGCCCCCCTCGCCGCTCGCCCCCTCTCCTTGCAATGCCGCTTGCCAAATCCGATGAAAGCATCCACCACGCATTCTGCCCAACACAGTCTTCAGCGGCTCGGGCAGTGGCTCAAGGTCATGGGCTACCGGTTCGTCACGGTAACGCCGCTCACGCACCAGAGAGTGCTTGCAAGGCCGCACGTCCCAGAGGCTTCGGACCTGCGTGACGCATTTGGATGGAACCGACCTTTTCCAAAAGACCAGCTTCCCCCAGATCTATCAACCGCTCTGCTAGACGATGGCTGGCTGCAGTCCGCCCCAAACGGGCTGTTGCAAAGCAACGTTCGGTTCAGTTCGCTCGATGGATTCCTCTTTGCCCACTCCGCCTTTCCGACGGCGCAAGAGGATGCCGTTTTCTTCGGGCCGGACACCTACCGGTTTGCGAGTTTCATCCGCCATCAGTTGCGAATGCAGCCGCAGCCGGAATCACCACGCATTGCCGATGTCGGGTGCGGCGCCGGGCCGGGAGGACTCGTCGCGGCGAGGGCGTGGCAGGCGCAGCCCAACGGATGCGAGATCGTCCTGGTGGACATCAATCCCAGCGCGCTCTTGCACGCGAAAGCCAATGCAGCAGTCGCCGGCTACCCCTACGCGCAGTGCGTTCAAAGTGACCTCTTCTCCGAGGTCACCGGCAGGTTCGATCTCATCGTCTCCAACCCGCCCTACTTGGTGGACGATGCCAACCGCACGTACCGGCACGGAGGTGGACAGTTTGGAGAAGCCCTTTCCGATCGCATTTTGAAAGAGAGCCTTGATCGCTTGACGCCCACCGGCCGCCTGCTGCTCTACACCGGCTCGACCATCGTCGAAGGACGCGATGCTTTGCGCGACTCCGTTGTCGCCTACGCCGCGGCCCACGACTGTGCGGTGCACTATGAAGAACTGGACCCCGATGTCTTCGGAGAGGAACTGGAAGGGCGGGCCTATGCCAAGGCGGATCGGATCGCGGCCGTCGGCGTGGTGGTGCAAAGGCGGGCTGCATGAGATTTCTGGGCATTGGGCAGACCAACGACCTGGCGGCCATGTATGGCGGCCTCCAGCACCGCGGCCACGAGGTGCGGGTCGTGATTGAAGACCCTGCGTGCCACGACGTCTTTCAGGGCATCCTGCAGCGGGTCGAAGGATGGGAAAGCGAACTGGGATGGATCAAGGCGGCTGGAAACGAAGGCGTGATCCTCTTCGAATCCGCGACCCAGGGCGAATTGCAGGATGCATTGCGTGCGGAAGGCTTTCAGGTCATCGGCGGCAGCGCCCTCGGCGATCGACTGGAGGCGGACCGCGCCTTCGGGCAGAGTGCCTTGCAGGCCGCGGGACTGCAGGTAGCGGGCTGCCACCGTTTCACCGACTATGGCGAAGCGATGGTGTTCCTTGATGACCATCCCGCACGATATGTACTCAAGTTCAACGGGGCCTCCGGCGAGCGCACGCGCAACTACGTCGGCCAGTCCAGCAACGGCGCCGACGTGCGCGCCCTGCTGGCCATGCACGCGGGCAAAACCCGAGTGGACCAGGCCGAGGCACCGGACTTCATCTTGATGGAGTTCATCGATGGGATCGAGATCGGGGTCGGCGGGTATTTCAACGGCCATGACTTTCTGTCGCCCGTGTGTGTCGATTTCGAGCACAAGCGGTTTTTCCCGGGCGACCTGGGCGAGCTCACCGGAGAGATGGGCACCATCGTGAGCTACCACGAAAGCGCGCGCCTGTACGACACCGTCCTGCGTCCCCTGCTGTCCATGCTGCGGGATGGCGGTTACTGTGGCTACATCAACGTGAACCTCATCGCCAACGAAAACGGGCTGTGGCCCCTCGAATTCACTTGCCGGTTCGGCTACCCGGGTTTCGCGATTTGCGAAGCGCTTCACGATGATCCGTGGGACGCCATCTTTCGCCGAATGCTGCGCCGCGACACGTTGGACTTCGGTACGAAAAAGGGTTTTGCCTGCGGCGTGGTTCTTACAGTCCCGCCGTTTCCCTACCGGCATGGGTATGCGGAACTGTCCAAGGGTTTGCCGGTGTTCCTGGATCCCTCCATCACGCAGGCACAGCGAGACAGCCTGCATTTTTCAGAGGTGGCTCTGCATCAGGGACAGCTGGTGGCGAGTGGCTCGTGCGGCTACCTGGGTGTTGCCACGGGCGTTGGCGCAACGGTGCATGCCGCCAACCTGGCCGCCCTGGATTGCGTTCGCCAAGTGATCGTGCCCAATCTGCGGTACCGTAGCGACATTGGCGCGCGGCTGCACGGGGGCGAATTGCAGCAACTGCGCTCGTGGGGCTGGCTGCGGGGGAAGCCATCGGCGGCGTAGGACCTTGCCGACCGGGGTTCGCGCCATCTGGTGGTTTCTGCCTTCTTTCCAGCATCGCAGCATGGGTCCACTCCTCCAGCCCATCGCCAACGATGCTTGCACAAAAAATTCTTCCCTCCGTCGACCACCATGGCAGCCAAGCACCTCGCACTGACGATGCGCAGCGCCCGAATGCCGCCGGCCCCTATCGCCGTCTCTACGAAGCGCTGCTCACGCCGTCCCCCACGCTGCAAACCCGCCAGCACGCCGCCCAGTGGCTGCAGCGGCTGATGGACGATAGCAAAGACGTCCCCAGCGCATTGTGCGAAGCACCCGAGGACCTGCATGCGTGGGCCCACGCAAACGCCCAGTCTGTGGCGCAGCGCTATCAAGCCTACCTGGATGGGCGGCGCGCAGGCGGCGAGCGCCAGTATTTTCACAACCGCGCCCATGCGCTCAACTTTCTGGCATCGGTGGCGCCAACCAAGCTGGTGGACGGGTCCTGGCTCTACGGTCTGGCGCAGCATTCATCGACTGAACGGCTGCGACCCCTGCTCCAGACCTACCTCGAAGAACTCGGAGACGGCGTGCCGCACAAGAACCACGTCACGCTCTATCGCCAATTGATGCGCCGGCACGGCCTTCAGCAAGACCTGCAACTGAACGATGCCAACTATCTGCAGGGCGCGGTGCAATTGGCCCTGGGATGGAATGCCGAGCATTTCCTGCCGGAGGTCATCGGCTTCAACCTGGGCTATGAACAGTTGCCGCTGCACCTGTTGATCACGGCGTACGAGCTCAACGAGCTTGGGATCGACCCCTACTACTTCACGCTTCACGTCACGGTCGATAACGGCGACAGCGGCCATGCATGGCAAGCTTGCGAAGCAGTGCTTCAGATGATGGAAGTGCAGGCAGACCGCGAGCAGTTTTGGCAGCGCGTTCGCGCCGGGAGCAAGCTCGCAGACGCCGGGCGTGGCACGCAGGAGGTCATCGCATCTTTTGACGCCAGGGCCGAAGTGGTAAAAATCTTCGAAAGAAAGTCACCGGCCGGTGCAGGCATGCACTCCGACTATTGCCGCATTGGCGGGCGCACCGTCAACGATTGGCTGGGGCCCCAGGGCAACATCGATGCATTGCTCGACGCGCTGGTGGACGGCGGGTGGATCCGACTCGGCGCGCCGGTGGCGCAAAGCCGATTCTGGAACCTGCTTCAAGGAGAACGCGCGGAAATGTTCGGCGTGTTCACGGGATATGAGTTGCAGGTGATCCACGACTGGATTCGTGGCGAGGACAGCCGCGACGGACAGGACTATGCCCAGCCCGCCTCGGCCAACCAGACGCGCAGACTGCCCTCGTTCAGAGCCCTGGCACGCCACCGCTCGGCGGGCCCTTTCGCGGCCAGCGCAGAGCCTGTACTGGACCCCGAACTGACTCAATTCAATGAACAACTCCAGTCACTGGAAGGAGAGCAGCGCCGACAGTTCCTCAGCGCCGCGCTGTCTCCCGCGACGCATTGGACTTCGACAGGGTTGCTGGCCACCCGGCTCTTCATCAACGAAGGCTGGGCGGCCTGACCGCTGGAGCGACCATTGCCCTGAGACAGCGGTGGACCGCAAAGACTTACAGGGGTGATGGCATCTGCAGCAACGAAGGGTCGCTGCCGATCGCATTCAACTGTCCGTCTCCGCCGATGCGAAAGTGCGCGTTCTGACCGGTCGCAATCGCCACGCAGGCGGCAAAGCAGTGGGCCGGCAAGATCAATGTGCCGATGGCGTCGGTTGTCGTGACTTCAAAGCCCGCAGGAGCCGCAGGTTCGCCGAGGGTGAACCCGATCAGCAGCATCTGCCCCAGACCTGCCACCTTGGCGCCGATGAGCTCGATGCAACCCACTGCCTGTTCGACCACCCAGCCAGAAGTGGCATAGGGGGCATGCCCGCCGAGGGCAATGGTGCGCACTCCCCGCGCTTTGATGACGCTGTACTGCTCCCACTCAGGCGCGAGATGGAGCGGAGAAAATTGCTGAAAGAGCCCGCGGTGGCGCGGGGCGCGCGTGGGGTAGTTGGTGTTCATGGATTGCCTCATGGAATAGGATTTATGGCGCGTCCCACCTTCCTGGACAGCCGACGGAACGAATGCCTGGGCTTGCGCAGGAATGCGGGTTCGACACGTGCAGCGCTTCCAACGGCAATCGATGTGCCACCCATCTGTTTTCAGCGGCAGCCCCCGAACAGATCGTCTGCACCCCGGCGCTGGATTCAACGGCTTTGGGGGCCTGAATCGCGACCTGCGCCCTGCGGCGCGCGAGTCGCTCCGTTGGGTTTCGTGCTGGAAGCGCTGTCCGACAGAGTGGCCTCCGCATCGGCTGACGCATCGGCTTTGGCACCGCCAGAATTCGAATTGCGGCGACTATGGCTCTTGGCGCCAGCGGCGCGGGCTTCTTCGGAGGTGAACTGATGCGCCGTGCCCTTTTGATGCGCCGCCTGCCCACCCTTGCTTGAAATTTCACGTTGCTTTGCCGCATCCATGGCGGCGAAGCCACGATTGCTACTGGATGGATTGCCTTGGTTGGCCATTTCGATACTCCTTCAATGTGCTCCCGTGGAGGGGAGCGGCCCAGGCCTGGCGGTCAAACCAGGCTTGGCACGGCAGAGGCAATCGACATGCCCGGCACCTGCAGGCCCCCTTGCGCAGCTACCGGTCCACGTCTGCCTGGATTGCTCGCTTGACACAACGCGCAGCCTCTTGCCTCGCATGCCTGCGGCGAGCGATACCCGCATAAAGCGTCTGCACCAGGTCAATCGCATCGCAATCCGCTTGCGCTGCACTGAACCGCATTTGCGCACAGGCCACAGTCGTTATCCGGGGCTGCATGCCCTGCAGCACATCGACCAGCCCACACCAATGACCATCCACCGCCAACGTGCGGGAAAACAAGGTCAATCCGTCAATGGAAGCCCAGGCGAAAGCCATGATTGATCTTTGGTGAATTGGTCTTCACCCTGAGGTGCAAACCGTTGGTTCAAACGTTCCTGTGACGTTCCGGCGCCGCCGAAATGCGAAGCGCCTGCCGGTACTTTGTGACCGTGCGCCGGGCGACCGAAAACCCCTGCTGCGCCAGCAGGCCGGCAATCGCCGCATCGGACAAAGCATGTAAGGGCGACTCGGCCGCAATCAACTCCGACACCAGCTCCTTAACGGCCGCAGGAGCGCAGGTGGTGCCATTGCGCGTAGACAAGCCGCGCGAGAAAAAAATACTTGAGTTCATGCAAGCCGAACGGGGTCGCCAAGAACTTGTTGTTGGTGACACGGGACACGGTGGATTCGTGCACCCCCACTTCCTGAGCGATTTGCTGCAGCTTCAGTGGTTTGAGCGCCAACGGGCCATGCTCGAAAAACGCCTGCTGGTGCCGCCCGATGGCTCGCGCCACCGCCAGGATGGTGGCAAAGCGCTGCGCCACATTGCCCACCAACCAACGCGCTTCCTGCAGGCAGGCGCTCAACGCCGCACTCTCGCCATGGCGCTTGCGCTGCTGAAACATCCGCGCATAGGCGGAATGCACCCGAAGGCGAGGCATCACAGCATCGTTGAGAACCATTTGCCAACCTCTCCCGCCTCTCACCGCCACGATGTCAGGCACCGCAAGCGGCACATCGTCTTGCAGGAAGGCGCGGCAAGGACTGGGGTTGAGCGCGCGAATCTTCGCGCAAACCGCTGCTGCAGCCTCGCGCGACACGCCCAGCGCCTCGGACAGCCGTGTGGGATCGCGCAACGCCACGGCTTTCAGGTGGCCCTCAATGGCACGACGCACCAGATCCCGGGTCGTCACGCACTCCATCGTGTGCAATTGCAATAGCAGGCAATGCTGAAGGTCCACGGCGGCAACGCCTGCAGGATCCAGCCCCTGGACCCGGCGCCACGCCATGCGGATTTCCTGCCCATCCGGCTCCGGAGACAGGGCCATGGTGTGCACCGCCTGCTCGATCTCTTCAAGCCCGCCGCGCAGGTAGCCATCGTCGTCCAGTGATTCGATGACCGCCTTTGCCAACAGCAGATCCCGCTCCGGCAGACGAAGCAGGTCCAGTTGCCCATGCAAATGGGCTCGCAATGAAATGGGCGCTGCTGAACGCTCCCAGGCCCTCTCCCCATCGCTGTCGGCAGACGGGATCCGGCCGCTGCCAGATGACGGACTCCAGTCGCTCGGCGGCGCGTGCGGCACCGTCTGCATATCCCGCTGTGCATCGCCATCCTCGACTTCCAGCAGCGGATTGCTCTCCACCGCCTCCCGCACGGCGCGTGCGAAATCCTGTGAGGACATCTGCAGCAGGCGCACGGCATGCTGCAAGCAGGGCGAAGCATTCTGGGTCAGTGCTGCGGAAGTGCTCAGACTAAGCTGGCTCATCGAAGGTCCATGGGTTGGGGAGCATCCCATGCAACAAAGCAAGGCATATGCCAAACCACGCATGGCTTGGAAAGAGCTCACCCAGCCTCGAAAACGAGCACTTGGCGCTATCCTTCAATGCAGGCATGTTGCTCAACCGGTAGAGATTGCCGCAATTCCTGCCGGTTTCGCCCACGGGTCCGTTGCTTGGCCCGGTTTTTACCGGCACTGACTGGCACGCGGCATGCTGCGGCACTGGCGCCCGGCAACACCATCACGAGCGGAACGCCTTCGCCCATCATGAACGACACCTCCACACCCATCCCGACAGCAGCGCCTCACCCCGCCGCAGAGGCCCCCGTTGCAGCGCCGCCGTGGCTTTCCATGGCTGGTGTGGGGCATGAATTGCGCACCCCGCTGGGCGCACTGTCCGCAGCGCTGGAGGTGATTGCGCTCGCCCCCCATCCAATGCCCATCCAGAGCGAAGCGTGCGCGGTGGCCGCTCGGCAGACACGGCATCTGTCTTCGCTGCTGGAAGACCTGCAGGACGTGCTGGCGGCGCGCGAGGGGCGCATGGAACTGCGGCGTGTGCCGCTGGACTTCTCGGGTCTGGTGCGGCAGGCCTGGGAGGCATTGGTGAACTCCAACAGGGGCTATGCCTGCACCCAGCAGATCGCTGCGGACCTGCGGGTCATGGCAGATCCTCGCCTGATGCGCCGGGCGATGGATCAGATGCTTTGCCGGGCGTGCAAAGCGGCGGCGCCGGGCATGCGCATGGACTTGAACGTGTTCAGGCAAGGGGACGAGGTGCGCGTGGAAGTTCGCGGCCTGCCCAACGACCACATGGAGCGGCCCTCGGGAGCCGCATGCCTGCTGGCTCTGCATGTGCGGGCCGGCGCACCTGCCACCTTGGCAGACCTTCTTGCCGACCATGTCATTGCACTGCATGGGGGACGCACTCCATCGCCGTCCGATGGACCGCTGCAGTATCTCGCGCTGCCCTGCCTCGCAGAAACGCCACCGCCGCCAGCCCGACTGCGGCGCCTGAAGGTGCTTGTCGCACTGCACGGCGCGCAAGATCGCCAGACAGCAGTGCAAACTCTGGAGCGCCAGGGATATACCGTGCTGGACGGCGGGGCGACCCAGCCGGCGCTGGACCTGTTGCTGCAGCACGTGCCCGATCTGGTTCTTGCAAATGCTCAGCCTGCCAAAGAGGCGCGCGAGTTCGCAGCCGCCGCGCGGGAGACCGGGTATGCCGGCCGCATGGTGGCCGTGGCAGCCGCCATGCCTTGTGCGCAGGAAGAGGCGTTGGATGCAGCCGGCGCCCGGCGCGCAGGCTTTGACGCATGGGCCGCCTGGGGCCAGTGGCCCCAGGTGCTGACGGACGCGCTGGAACGCGGAAGCGGTTGACCGCTGTACGTTCGTTTACACCCATGGCAGCGATCGCTGCAAATAATTCCTCTTTTTCAAATTCTTACTCGGGGAGATTTGCATGGCCCATGCCCTGGTAGTGGAAGACGATGCCGACTCCGCGCGCATGCTCGCGAGCTTGTTGCACACTGGCGGATTCACGGCAGCCACGGCGTCTTCGCTCCGGGATGCGCGCCGTCAGATTGCCCTGCAGCGCCCCGACATCGTGCTGCTCGACCTGCAGTTGCCCGACGGCAATGGGCTGTCTCTGTGCGAGGAGGCCGAGCTGCTCTCGTATTCGGAAGTGGTGCTGATCACTGGCCACGCCAGCCTGGACACATCGATCCAGGCCCTTCGCCTGGGCGCGGCGGATTACCTTATCAAGCCGGTGGATACGCAACGGCTCAATGCCGTGCTCTCCCGCGCTCGCTCGCCCTCCACCCTGCTGGCCGAGATTCAGGACATGCGCCTGCAGTGGGAATCGACCGGCCGCTTCGGCCACCTGCTGGGCCGGTCGCCCATCATGCGCGAGGTGTACGAGCAGATCGCATGCGTGGCCGGCACCTCGGTCTCGGTGTTCGTGACAGGGGAAAGCGGCTCTGGGAAGGAGCTGGTTGCCCGCACCCTCCATGACCTCAGCCGGCGACGCGACGGTCCTTTTCTGGCGGTGAACTGCGGCGCGATCTCGCCCCAGCTGATCGAGAGCGAAATCTTTGGCCACGAGCGGGGCAGCTTCACGGGGGCGGACCGACAGCACCTGGGGTTTTTCGAGCGCGCCAATGGCGGCACCCTTTTCCTGGACGAGATCACCGAGATGCCGCTGGAGCTGCAGGTCAAGCTCTTGCGCGTGCTGGAGACCGGCACCTTCCTGCGCGTAGGCTCCACCGAGGCGCGGCACACCGATGTGCGCATCGTGGCTGCCAGCAACCGCAACCTGGCCCAGGCCGTGGTGGATGGCGCGTTGCGGGAAGACCTGCTCTACCGCCTCAACGTGTTCCCGCTGCACCTGCCGCCCCTGCGGGACCGGCTGGAAGACCTGCCCCTTCTGGCACAGCATTTCCTGGACGACATCGCAGCACGTGAGGGGGGCCGAAAGACGCTGACCGCCGCCGCCCTGGAGCGCCTGGCGGAATACCGGTGGCCCGGCAACGTGCGCGAGTTGCGCAACGTGCTGCAGCGCGCCTTCGTGATGACGCAAGAAGGGCCGGTGACCGAGCGCTGGTTGCCGCGCGACCTCGTGCCTTCGCAGCCACCGCTCCCACTGCCACCGCTTGCGCCGCAGCAACGCGAGATGGCACCGATGGCCGACGGCGCTGCCGCCTCCACCGAACTGCGGCTGCCGCTGGGCAGCTCGCTGGCGGAAGTGGAGCGGGCGCTGATCCTCGCCACCTTCGCTCACTGCGGGCAGCGGCGCGAGCAGACCGCCGCCATGCTGGGCATCAGCATGAAGACGCTGTACAACCGGCTGAAGGAATACGGCGACGGCGCCTGACCGGCTGGCGGTGGCCGTCACCAGGCCTGGCCTTCTCAAGGGCGGCAACATCGTCCGGGCTCCAAGCCTGCGGCCTGAACGCCGGTACAACCCGTTGTCCGGTCATACATCCTGAATCCAGAACCCGCCATGCGCCGGGCACACTGGGCGCGCACGCCATCGCCCGCCCCAGCAGTCCGCGCGCGTCTCCGCGCGCAGTGGCCGCTCCCCCGGCAAGCCCAACCCATATACGGCATCGAACGAACCCCGCGCATGCTTTCCGCCGTGGCCCACCAGACCACGCCGTCGAACGCGAAAGCCCACGATCGATAATCGGCATTCACTAGAAAGACGCCAACATGGATGACTCGCTGACCACCCCCGACGAAGCCGAAGAGCATGTGGGAGAGGCGCTGGACAGCGTGGCGCCGGCGCGGGCCTATCACATGTTGCCGCTGATCGGTCTGGGTGGTTCGGCGGGCAGCATCCCGGCCCTGCAGACCTTTCTGCAGTCCATGCCCGAAGACCCCGGACTGGCTTTCGTCGTCATCCTGCACCTGTCGCCCGACCACGACAGCGAGCTGGCCGAAATCCTGCAGCGCAGCACCTCCCTGCAAGTGATGCAGGTGCGCGAGACCTGCAAGGTCCAGGTCAACACCGTCTACGTCATCCCGCCTGGCAAGGTGCTACGCACCTATGACGGCTTTCTGCAGCTGGCCGATCTGCCGAGCCCGCGCCATGGCCATGTGACCGTGGACCTGTTCTTTCGCATGCTGGCCGACACCCACGGTCCGCATGCCACGGCCATCGTGCTGTCCGGCATGGATGGCGACGGTGCCATTGGCATCAAGCGCATCAAGGAGCGGGGCGGACTCACGATCGCCCAGGACCCGGACGAGGCGGAGCACAGCAGCATGCCCCGCTCGGCGCTGGCCACCGGCATGGTGGACTGGACGCTGCCCGCGGCGGCCATGCCCGGCCGGCTGCTGGAGTACTACCGGCTGGAGCGCCGCCTGAAGCTGCCTTCGGAGAAGGGACCCCCGCCCATGGAAAACCCGATTCCCCATGGCATGGCCACAGAAGCGGCCCTGCGCGACGTGCTGATCTTCCTGCGAACGCGGACCGGCCGGGACTTCGCCTACTACAAGCGGGCCACCATCCTGCGGCGCATCGGCCGGCGCATGCAGGTCAACGGCATCGCCGATCTGCCGGGCTATCTGGATTGCCTGCGCACGCGGCCCGGTGAGGCTGGGGCGCTGCTGCAGGACCTGCTCATCAGCGTGACCAACTTCTTTCGCGATGGCGAGTGCTTCAGTGCGCTGGAGGCGCACATCGGGGGGCTGTTTGCCGGCAAGGGGCCGGGGGACTCGCTCCGTGTGTGGGTGGCCGCCTGCGCCACGGGCGAGGAGGCCTACTCCATCGCCATCTTGCTCAGTGAATACGCACGCAAGGTGGATGCGGCGCCGGTGATCCAGGTCTTCGCCAGCGACCTGGACGACGAGGCCATCGGCATCGCCCGCGAGGGGCTCTACCCAACGACCGTCGAGGCCGACGTGTCGGAAGAACGGCTGCGCCGGTATTTCGTGAAGGAGCACCGCGGCTACCGGCTTCGCCGCGAAATCCGCGAAATGGTGCTGTTTGCGGTGCATGACGTGCTCAAGGATTCGCCGTTCTCGCGGCTCGACCTCGTCACCTGTCGCAACCTGCTGATCTACCTGAACCGCAACGCCCAGCACCGCGTGTTCGACACCTTCCATTTCTCGCTCAAGCCCCGCGGGCTGATGTTTCTGGGCTCGTCGGAATCCGTCGAAGACAACAGCCCCCTGTTTGTCGTGCTCGACAAGAAGCACCGCATCTACAGCCACCGCCCCGCCTCGCGCTCGGGCATGCCAGGGCACTCCGCGCCCGGCACCGTCTCGCTCGCCATGGAGGCGCAGCACGCCGCGCGGTCCGGCCCGGTGCTGGCCGGCCCGGCTTTCACCTCGACGCCCCCGGCCTCGCGCGATCTGCCGCCCCTCGATGGCCGCAGCCACAGCTGGGGTGAGCTGCATTTCCGGCTGCTGGAGAAGATCGCGCCGCCCTCCGTGCTGATCGATGCCGGCCACGACATCGTGCACCTGTCGCCCAACGCCGGCGAGTTCCTGCGCTTTCAGGGCGGCGAGCCCAGCCGCAACCTGCTGCGCGCCATCCACGAAGACCTGCGCATCGAAGTGCGCGCGGCGCTCTACCAGGCGGCGCAGCGCAAGATGGCCGTGGAGACCCCGCCCGTGGCTGTCACCCATGCTGGCAGCGAAATGGTGCTGGTGGTCCGCATCGTCCCGTTCCACGAGGCGCCGGGTTTTCATCTGGTGATCATCCAGCCCGCGTCGGCGCTGCAGCCGCTGCTGCCCATGCCGGTGCGGCCCATGTCGGTCTCCGAGCCCCTGGCGCAGCACCTGGAGCAAGAACTGGAGCGCATGAAACTGCACCTGCGCGACACGGTCGAGCAGTACGAGGTGTCCACCGAAGAACTCAAGGCCAGCAACGAAGAGCTGCAGGCCATGAACGAAGAGCTGCGCTCGGCCACCGAGGAACTCGAAACCAGCCGAGAAGAACTGCAGTCGATCAACGAAGAGCTCACCACCGTCAACCACGAGCTCAAGAGCAAGGTCGATGAACTCGGCCACTCCAACAGCGACATGCACAACCTGATGGACGCCACCGCGATCGCGACGGTGTTCCTGGACCGCGAGCTGTGCATCACCCGCTTCACCCCCTCGGCGATCACGCTGTTCAAACTGATTCCCACTGACATCGGCCGCCCACTGTCCGATCTGGCAACCCACCTGGACTACCCGGAGATGACCTCCGATGCCCGCCGCGTCCTGGAGCGGCTGGTGCCGATGGAGCGCGAGGTCGGCAAGGGCAGCGGCCAGTGGTTCCTGGTCAGGGCCCTGCCCTACCGCACGCTGGACGACCGCATTGCCGGGGTGGTGCTCACCTTCGTGGACATCACCGAACGCAAGCACAGCCAGGAGGCCTTGCGCGTATCGCAGGACCGATTCAGTCTCATCGTCAGCCAGGCGACGGCCGGGGTGATGGAGGTGTCGCTGGACGGGCGCATCGAATTCACCAATCGCAGCTACCGCGAACTGCTGGGCTATTCCGAGGCCGACATCGTGGGCATGTCGCTGCTCGACCTCGTCCACCCCGACGACCGGGCCGAGAGCGCACGGCTGTTCGAGAAACTCGCCCGCCACGGCGAGCCGTTCCAGGTCGAAAAGCGCTGCCTGCGCAAGGACGGCTCAGTGATCTGGACCTTCAACAACGTGAGCCGCCTGTCGAATGTGCAAGGCCGTGCGGACGCTGCCTTGGTGATGTGCACCGACGTGACGGAACGCAAACGGGCGGAGGAAGCCCTCAGCCGCAGCGAGGAGCAGTTGCGGCTCATCGTGGAGAACGCCGTCGAGTTCGCCATCTTCTCCACCGACCCGCAGATGCGCGTGACCCGCTGGAACGTGGGCGCCGAGCGCCTGCTCGGCTACCCCGAGGCCGAGGTGCTGGGGCAGCCCGCCGACATCATCTTCACCGACGAAGACCGCGCCCTGGGCGCACCGCAGATCGAGGTGCGCCAGGCGCTGACCGATGGCCGCGCCATGGACGACCGCCTGCACCGCCGCAAAGATGGCACCACCTTCTGGGCCAGCGGGGTGTTGATGCCGATGCTCGACGATGGCGCCGTGGTCGGCTTCGTCAAGATCCTGCGCGACCAGAGCCGTGCCCGCCAGGCCCAGGAAGACCTGGAGACCAGCCGGGCCGAACTGGTCGAGGCCCTGCGGCAGAAAGAAGCCGCGCACTCGGCCTTGGAAGCCGCCGACGCCGCCAAGGACCGCTTCCTGGCCGTGCTGTCGCACGAACTGCGCAACCCCCTCGCCTCCATCCGCAATGCCGCAGAGGCGCTGCAGTCGGGGAAGTTGAACGGCGAGGAGCGGGCCCAGTCGTCCAGCATCCTGGACCGGCAATCCGCCGCCATGAAGACGCTGCTGGACGACCTGCTGGACGTCTCGCGCCTGCGGCTGGGGCGCTTGGCCCTGCACCGCCGCCGCATCCTGCTGTCCGAGGTCGTGGACATGGCCATCGAAACCACCAGGCCCGCCATCGAAGCTGGCGCGCACCGGCTGGAGGTGGTGCTTCCGCACATGCCGGTGGTACTCGATGCGGACCCGGTGCGCCTCAGCCAGGTGCTGTCCAACCTGCTGGCCAACGCCGCCAAATACACCCCTCCAGGTGGCCACATCGGGGTACGGGCCCAGGTGGACCAGCGCACCGCCGTGATCGCCGTGACGGACAACGGCATCGGCATGGCAGCGGACAACATCCATAGCCTGTTCGGCATGTTCGTGCAGGAAACATCTGACCTGCCCGGCGCGCGGGGCTTGGGCATCGGGCTGGCGCTCGTGCGCAGCATCGTGGAATTGCACGGCGGCCTGGTGGAAGGCTCCAGCCCGGGCCAGGGCCAAGGCAGCACCTTCACCGTGCGCCTGCCGCTGGCGCAGGCGGAGCCCCTTGCGCCGTTGCCGGAGCCCGGGTTGCCGGCCGCATTGCGCAGTCTCTCCGCCCTGGCGCCCAAGGTGCTGGTGGCCGACGACAACGCCGATGCGGCCTGGAGCATCTCCACCCTGCTGCAAATTTCCGGTTGCGAGGTACGCACCTGTTCCGACGGTCCCGCGGCGGTCGCGGCCGCCCGCGAGGGCATGCCTGACGTGGCGGTGCTGGACATCGGCATGCCGGGCATGAGCGGGCACGAAGTGGCGCGCCAGATGCGCGCCCTGCCGGGCGGCGCGGACGTGCAGCTGATTGCGTTGACCGGCTGGGGCCAGGAAGCCGACCGGAACGCTGCCGCCGAAGCGGGGTTCGACGCACACATGGTCAAGCCCGTGGAGGTCCAGCAACTCGTCGCGCTGATCGAGGCCCGCCAGCGGGACAAGGCACCGCGCTGAGTTCACCACCAGTCGCTATGTTTTTCATAGCGACATGCCCTAGTACTTATTGCGCTGGAAGCCGTTTTGATCCACGGTGCTTCGGTGGCATCCGGAATGGCTGGGCCGGCTGACAGGCCTTGCGCCCCTGACACACCCACTGACACACCCACTGACACGCCTCCTGCCGTGCAAGGCGGCAGCGACATGCCGGCACCATCCGACAACCGCTTCGGCCACTTGGCCGCCCAATGGTCCATTGCGGCCCGGCGAAGTTCGCGCCGGTGCCATCCACCTTTGAGGAGCGACCCCAATGAGCGTCAGGCCCAGTCAGCCACAGATTCTGGAATCCCTGTCGGTGGTGCGCGAGTTCGATGTCGAGGTCGAACTGGAGCGCCGTGTCGACTTTCTCGCCCAGTACCTGGCGCGCACCGAGCGACAGACCTACGTGCTCGGGATCAGCGGCGGCGTGGATTCGCTGGTTGCCGGCTGCCTGGCGCAACGGGCCGTGGCCCGCCTGCGGGCCTCCGGAGAAAGCGTCCGTTTCATCGCCATGCGGCTGCCGTATGGCCAGCAGCGGGACGAGGCCGAGGCAGTCAGGTGCCTCGACTTCATCGCACCCGACGAGGTGCGCACCGTGGACATCCGCGCATCGGTCGATGCCATGCAGCAAGCGCTGATCGCCGCCGGCGTGGACCTGGGCGATGCCCCGGCGGAAGACTTTCTGGTCGGCAACATCAAGGCCCGCGCCCGCATGGTGGCGCAATACGCGGTGGCCGGCGCCACCGCAGGGCTGGTCATCGGCACAGATCATGCAGCCGAGGCACTGATGGGGTTCTTCACCAAGCATGGCGATGGAGCAGCCGATGTGCTGCCGCTGGCGGGCCTGAACAAGCGCCGCGTGCGCGCGGTGGGTTTTGCATTGGGCGCTCCCCGCGATCTGGTGATGAAAGTGCCCACGGCTGATCTGGAAACACTGGCCCCGCAACGGCCCGACGAAGACGCATTCGGAGTGAGCTACGACACCATCGACGACTTCCTGGAAGGCCTGCCCATCGATCGCGAGGCCGAGCGGACCATCGTGAACACCTACCTCGCCAGCGCCCACAAGCGCGATGCCGCCGTGACCCCAACCATGGCCCGTTCAACTCTCTAGACAGGCCCCAAGCCACGGACCGCGCCAGCGAGCGAACAGAAAAAACCGCTGCAAAATTTACCGCGCGGCATGGTCCGGGCAGTCGCCCATCCGCCGCGGCACCTCGTCGCCGTAGTGGCCCTGTACTGCCAGCGCCGTCCGCACCGGACTGGGCCTCTCGGGTGTGGCGCGCCAGGGAACAGGCAAGGTACATGCCGTGTTTGGTTGCGTTTCACCCTCTGCGCCGCCCTGTCCGGCATGGCCATCGGCCCATTGCCCGGCCCTTCGGCACACCGCTTGCCCTGACTCCTTCGACGCCACATGGCGTTGCCTGTCGGTGAACCCGCTGGCTCAACCCCACCAGGAGCATTCATGTTTTCTCATAACAAGCGGCTGCAATACACCGTACGAATCAGCGAAACCAATCCCGGCCTCGCCAACCTGCTGCTCGAGCAGTTTGGCGGACCTCAGGGCGAACTCGCCGCAGCCTGCCGCTATTTCACCCAGGCATTGGGCGAGGACGATCCGGGCCGCAAGGACATGCTGTTCGACATCGCGACCGAAGAGCTGAGCCATCTGGAGATCATCGGAACCATCGTGGGCATGCTCAACAAGGGCGCCAAGGGCCGACTGGCGGAAGGCGTTGAGAAAGAGGGCGACCTCTATCGGTCCATCACCGGCGCAGGCAACGACAGCCATCTCACCCAGGTGCTGTACGGGGGTGGCCCAGCGTTGATCAACTCGGCAGGCGTACCGTGGACGGCAGCGTACGTCGACACCATCGGCGAGCCCACCGCCGACCTGCGGTCGAACATCGCGGCCGAATCCCGCGCGAAGATCGTGTATGAGCGCCTCATCAACCTCACGGACGACCCGGGCGTGAAGGACGCGCTGACCTTCCTCATGACGCGAGAGATCGCCCACCAGAAGTCGTTTGAAAAAGCACTCTATGCCATCGAACCGAACTTCCCTCCCGGCAAGCTGCCAGGCGATCCGCGCTTCACCAGCGTGTACTTTCGCACCTCTCAGGGCGAGCCGGAAGTGCGGGGTGCGTGGAACGAAGGGGAGCGCTGGAACGTCGTTCCCCTTCCCCAGGGCGCCGAAGCGGTGGATGGTGGCGATGGCCTCGCGACCGTGGCCCTGAACGAACTGGAAGCGCCCGCCGTGGAGCAGATGGCCGCACGCACGGCATCTCAGCCCGACATGGATCCCACCACGGGTGCCGAACTGGGCATGGGAGAAGATCTGGACCCTGTGGGTGATGCAGGCCGTTTGCGCGGCGTGCCGAAAACGCTCGAAGACTGATGGGCAGGGCAGGCTCCTGCGGCCGTGGTGATGCCCCTGATAAGATCATTGCCGCGGCCTGGGACCGGCCCTGAATGCCTTCTTATGGGTTTTCCCGACGGATGCGATGGCCCCGACGGGCCGCAGCGCAGCCCACGGCAAGCCCCGCGGCGAAAGTCGCACAAAGCGTTGCCATGGCCTGCTGAGAGCTGCCATGCACAAGGCCTGGAGTGCCATCAGTCGGCTCGACCCACCGCTCCAACATGCCAGCTTTGCCAGGCCCGCCGCGCCCCCGCCAAGCAAGCGCCATCGTCGATGCGACGCTTGCCAAAGTCCCAGCCATCAGCCCTATGCTGATCACCGAGCGTGCAGTGGCATGCGGGCCGTGGTGGCCATGCTGCAGGCATTGCAAATCCGACGTCGGCAGAACGTGGACCTGCGTCAAAGCGATCGACAAAGGATCGCTGGCAGGAAACGACTCCTCTATTCCATGATCGAGGGCAGGCTCCGTGTGCGCGGGATTGGCCGCAGGTCTCAACGCCGGAGCAGTGCCTTCAGGCGGAGGACAAGGATGGCTTTCAGATGTCGGAAAGGGAAAGGCATCAGGGCTGCGGGTGTTCATGGGAGGACTTCTTCCAGAGACGACGACGGATGGATGAATGGGTGGCGGCGCACTGAAGGCCGTCTGGCTAGCCGTTTCGACGGGGGTCTGACGGCTCGCGGGAATCCGCAATGCCACCGCCGTCTTCCCCCTCCTTTTGCGGTGCAGGCCGTTTCTGCGGCATGCGCTGCATTGCGGGATCTGTTTCGACCAATTCCGGGCTGGGACGACCGGGGTCCTTGCGCGGCTTACCGTCCGGGGAGTCGACCTGGTTCACCATGGCTGTACCTCCGGCATGTCGGCCACTGCCACCTGGCAGGGCTGCGTTCCTGTGGCGATGCGCGTCGTGGCCGGTACCGCGTTGGCGGTGCTTGAAATACCGGCTGGTCTGGTGGTTTGCATGAATTTCCTTTCCAAGGAGAAATCAGTTTGCGAACCCCTGTTCGATGCGGATGTAGGACTGCAGCGCTCATGCCGCAGTGGCACCACAGGCCGTGATACCGAGGGCAGAACGGCTTTCGATGCACGTCCGCGGAGTCGACACGGACATGCCGGGCACGTCCACACTCGATGGCGTATCGGCAAGTGCACTAACCGACACGTGCGACTCGCGGGCCATTTCGATGCGATGGGCGCGACACCCCACAAAGCGCCGGGCAAGAAAAAACCGCCACAGCCTGACGGTGTCAGAGTGTGGCGGTATCCTGAGTGGTGGAGCTGGCGGGAATTGAACCCGCGTCCGCAAGCCTTCTTCGGGCAGATCTACATGTTTAGCGGTCTGTTTTGATTCTCATGGCCCACGTCGCGCAGTCGCACGCTACGTGGGACACCAGTACCCTTGGATCTCGCTCCATGCCAAGGTACCCGGCACGGAACCAGCCAGCGTGAATAACCTTGCAGCCGGGAGGTCTTGCGACCCCCTTGCCCAGCCCGCTAGCATGCTGTTGCAAGGCTCACCGGTGTTTAAGCGGCGAGTGCGAAACGTTCGTCGTTTGCAGTTAGTTTTTTGAATGCAGATTTACGAGCGCCACTCAAGCTCGACATGCACCACACCGATTCCGAACCCACGTCGAAACCAGGGCAGCCCCAAGCCTCGTATTTTAAGGCGCAGAGATCAATTGCAAGACCTCGAGCGGAGATTTAATTGCGGCCTGTGCGCCCCACTCGTGCACAGCGGTTTGCGTGCCGAGGTAGCCGTACAACGCAGCCACGGTGCGCATGCCGGCCGCAAGGCCCGCGACGATATCGCGCTCATCGTCGCCGACGTAGATGCAATGCGCTGGTTCGATATCCAGGCGTCTGGCCGCTTCGAGCAGGGGCTCGGGGTGCGGCTTGCTGTGTGCGGTGGTGTCGCCACTGATCACCGCACCGGCGCTACTGAACAGTGGCGTGGCCGCCACCAGCACATCCGTGAACCTTGCCGCCTTGTTGGTGACGATGCCCCAAGGCATGCCACGCCGGCTCAACTCGGCGATCATTGACTCCACACCATCGAACACTTTCGTGCGCTGCTGAATGCAGGCCTCGTAGTTGACGAAGAACTCTTCTCGCAACGCCGGAAAGTCGGGATGGGCCGTATCCATGTCGAATGCCACGGACAGCATGCCCCTGGCTCCAGCCCCTGCCATGGGCCGATACCGATCGGCAGGCAGAGACGGCAAACCACGGTCCGTTCGCAATTTGTCGGCGGCAGCACCCAGGTCGGGAGCACTATCGATCAATGTGCCGTCGAGATCGAACAAGACGGCACGAACATGGGTAAAGACAGGTGAACTCATACGGCGGCGCGGCGTGCAGCGAGCATGTAGTTGACCGAGGTGTCGGCACTCAGCCAATAGCGTTTGGTCAGCGGGTTGTACTCCAGTCCCCGGCTGTGAACGATATCGAGGCCCGCCAGCCGACTGGCGGACGCCAATTCGCTGGGCTTGATGAATTTCGCATACTCGTGCGTGCCTTTGGGCAGCATGCCCAAAATGTATTCGGCGCCGACGACTGCCAGCATGAACGCCTTGGCATTGCGATTGATGGTGGAAAAAAAGACCCAGCCACCCGGCTTGACCAGACGCGCGCACGCTTGAATCACGGAGGCGGGGTCCGGCACGTGCTCCAGCATTTCCATGCATGTGACAGTATCGAAGGTGCCAGGTACTTCCGCGGCCAAGTCCTCCACGCTGACTTCACGGTACTGCACATGGGGTGTCCCGGTTTCCAAGGCATGCAATTGCGCGATTCGCAATGATTTGCTGGCCAGATCAATGCCTGTTACCTGCGCGCCTTTTCTGGCCATCGAATCCGTGAGGATGCCGCCACCACATCCCACATCCAGCACCTGCTGCCCTTCTAAAGGCGATATGCCATTGATCCATTCCAGGCGCAGCGGATTAATCTGGTGCAATGGACGAAATTCACTTTCCGGATCCCACCAGCGGTGGGCGAGTGCGGAAAATTTGGCCAGCTCTGCTGGATCGGCATTAATGTGATCGCTCATGTGGGTAGGTGCTCCAAAAGAGATGGCCCATAAAAAAAGCCCCGTTTCCGGGGCTTTTTCATGACTGATTCGGAAATCAGTTAGAAGCGCGGGTACCGACCACTTCGATTTCCACGCGACGGTTCTTCGCACGGCCTTCCTTGGTCTTGTTGTCGGCGACGGGTTGCTTCTCGCCCTTGCCTTCAGTGTAAACGCGGTTCTTTTCGATGCCCTTGGACACCAGATAAGCCTTCACAGCTTCAGCGCGGCGAACCGACAGCTTCTGGTTGTAGGCATCCGTACCGACGGAGTCGGTATGACCCACGGCGATGATGACTTCCAGGTTCACGCTCTTGACCTTGGAAACCAGGTCATCCAGCTTGGCCTTGCCTTCTGGCTTGAGCACGGACTTGTCAAAGTCGAAGAACGCATCGGCAGCATACGTCACCTTGCTGGCCACTGCGGGAGCAGGAGGCGCTGCAGGGGCAGGCGTTGCAGCAGGTGCGGGAGCAGCAGCGGCAGGGGTAGAAGCAGGAGCCTGAGCAACCAGAGCACCATCACAACCGACAGCAGCGGTAGCAGGGGTCCAGTTGGCATCGCGCCAGCACAGTTCGTTCGTGCCGTTCTTCCACACCAGTTCGCCGGTACCGTTCTGCCAGTTGTCAACAACCTTGCCGCCGTCGGCTGCTTTGACTTGAGCGCCAGCCGAGGTAGCAAGCACAGCAGAGGCCAACAACATCGCCACTTTGTTCAGTTTCTTCATGGTTCTCCTCTTGGGGAAAAAGCCGCAGCCGCGCTGCGAATATGGACGTCATCAGTGACCATCACTAAAAAACGTTGAAATGATTGTGCCATACGTAACAACGCAAAGTGGTTGCAGACGGGGCGCGCACGGTAGGACAAAAGCGCTTTACCCCTGATGTGTTGCGCACTTGCGACAAGACGTTCCGCCTAGAATGGCCCTCCTCCGCCGTCCACGCAGTTCTCCATGACACAGTTCGCCAAAGAAACCCTGCCCATCAGCCTTGAAGAGGAAATGCGGCGAAGTTATCTCGATTACGCCATGAGCGTAATTGTGGGTCGCGCGCTGCCCGATGCGCGCGACGGCCTCAAGCCGGTGCACCGGCGCGTGCTGTTCGCCATGCACGAACTCAACAACGACTGGAACCGGCCTTATAAGAAGTCCGCCCGTATCGTGGGCGACGTGATCGGTAAATACCACCCGCACGGCGATCAATCGGTGTACGACACGATTGTGCGCATGGCGCAAGACTTCTCCATGCGCCATCTGCTCGTCGATGGCCAGGGCAACTTCGGCTCGGTGGACGGCGACAACGCGGCCGCGATGCGTTACACCGAAATCCGCCTGGCGAAGATCGCCCATGAAATGCTGGCGGACATCGACAAGGAAACCGTCGACTTCGGCCCCAACTACGATGGCAGCGAAAGAGAACCGCTGGTGCTTCCCAGCAAGCTGCCCAATCTGCTGGTCAACGGCTCCGGCGGTATCGCCGTGGGCATGGCCACCAACATCCCTCCCCATAACCTCAATGAAGTGGTGGATGGCTGCCTGCACCTGCTGCACCATCCCGACGCGTCCATCGACGATCTGATGGAGATCATTCCCGCTCCTGACTTCCCCACGGCCGGCATCATCTACGGCATCAACGGGGTGAAGGACGGCTACCGCACGGGCCGCGGCAAGGTGGTCATGCGTGCGCGCTGCCACTTCGAAGACATCGACCGCGGCCAGCGCCAGGCCATCATCGTAGACGAGCTGCCCTACCAGGTCAACAAAAAGACGCTGCAGGAGCGGATGGCCGAGCTGGTGCACGAAAAGAAGATCGAAGGCATCAGCCACATCCAGGACGAATCCGACAAGTCGGGCATGCGCCTGGTGGTCGAACTCAAGCGCGGCGAAGTGCCCGAGGTGGTCCTGAACAACCTTTACAAGCAAACGCAGCTGCAGGACACGTTCGGCATGAACATGGTGGCCCTGGTGAACGGGCAGCCGCGGCTTTGCAACCTGAAGGAGTTGGTCAGCGTCTTCCTGCAGCACCGCCGCGAAGTGGTGACGCGCCGCACGGTCTTCGAACTGCGCAAGGCACGCGAACGCGGCCACGTGCTGGAAGGTCTGGCGGTGGCGCTGGCCAACATCGACGACTTCATCCGGATCATTCGCGAATCGCCGACGCCCCCCGTGGCCAAGGCGGAACTGATGACCCGCTCGTGGGACAGCAAACTGGTGCGCGAGATGCTCACGCGCACCCGGGCCGACGGTGGCACCGTGAATGCGGACGACTACCGGCCGGAAGGGCTGGAGCGTGAATACGGAATGGGCCAGGACGGCCTGTACCGGCTGTCCGACACCCAGGCGCAGGAAATCCTGCAGATGCGCCTGCAGCGCCTGACCGGCCTGGAGCAGGACAAGATCGTTTCCGAATACCGGGACGTGATGGCGGTGATCGAAGACCTGCTGGACATCCTGGCCAAGCCAGAACGCGTCTCCGTCATCATTGGCGAAGAGCTGACGTCCATCAAGCAGGAGTTCGGACAGCACAAGCTCGGGGCGCGGCGCAGCGTGGTCGAATACAGCGCGCAGGACCTGTCGACCGAAGATCTGATCACGCCCACCGACATGGTGGTCACGCTCAGCCACACGGGGTACATCAAGAGCCAGCCGCTGTCCGAATACCGGGCGCAAAAGCGCGGCGGCCGCGGCAAGCAGGCGACGGCCACCAAGGAAGACGACTGGATCGACCAGCTCTTCATCGCCAACACGCACGACTACATCCTGTGCTTTTCCAACCGTGGTCGACTCTACTGGCTCAAGGTGTGGGAGGTTCCGGCAGGCTCGCGCGGCTCGCGCGGCCGCCCGATCGTCAACATGTTCCCGCTGCAAGAAGGCGAAAAGATCAATGTGGTTCTGCCGCTGACCGGCGACATGCGGACGTTCCCGGCCGATCGCTACGTGTTCATGGCCACGAGCATGGGCACCGTGAAGAAGACGGCGCTCGATGAATTCAGCAACCCCCGCAAGGGCGGCATCATCGCCGTCAACCTGGACGATGGCGACTACCTGATCGGCGCGGCGCTCACCGACGGTGCGCACGACGTCATGCTGTTCAGCGATGGCGGCAAGGCGGTGCGCTTCGACGAAAACGACGTGCGCCCCCTGGGCCGCCAGGCACGTGGCGTGCGCGGCATGATGCTGGAAGACGGGCAGAGCGTGATCGCCATGCTGGTGGCCGAAGACGAGACCCAGAGCGTGCTCACTGCCACCGCGAACGGCTACGGCAAGCGCACCAGCATCGTCGAATACACGCGCCATGGCCGGGGCACCAAGGGAATGATCGCGATCCAGCAGAGCGAGCGCAACGGCAAGGTCGTGGCGGCCACGCTGGTCCACGCCGATGACGAGATCATGCTGATCACCGACAAGGGTGTGCTGGTTCGCACCCGCGTGTCGGAGATCCGCGAGCTGGGCCGCGCCACCCAAGGCGTGACGCTGATCGCGCTGGACGAAGGCTCGCAGTTGAGCGGCCTGCAACGCATCGTGGAAAACGATGCCAATGTGCCAGACATCGACGCCGATGAAGAAGGTGGCACGCCGCCCGCAGAAGCCTGATCCCTGCCCCATGCAAAGCGCTCCGATGGGCGCTTTGCTATCACAACCATAGCAATCAGCCCTAGATAAATATGCGCTGAGGCCTTATTTCACTTGAAACCATGAATCGCCCGTACAACTTCTCCGCCGGCCCGGCCGCCATTCCCGCCGAAGTCCTGCAGCAAGCGGCTGCCGAAATGCTGGACTGGCACGGAAGCGGCATGGGCGTCATGGAGATGAGCCACCGCGGCAAGGAGTTCTTGTCGATCTACGAACAGGCCGAAGCCGACCTTCGTGAGCTGCTGGCGGTGCCTTCGCAGTTCAAAATCCTGTTCATGCAGGGGGGCGGTCTGGCTGAGAACGCCATCGTGCCGCTGAACCTCTCGCGCGCAGCGACGGTGGACATGGTCGTCACCGGCAGCTGGAGCCAGAAGTCGGTGAAGGAGGCCCGCAAATATGCGGCGGAAGTGCACGTGGCCGCATCGGGCGAGACCAGCCACTTCACCACGCTTCCCGAGCCAGCCAGCTGGCAGCTGAGCCGCGGCGCGAGCTACCTGCACCTGTGCAGCAACGAGACCATCCACGGCATTGAATTCCACGAACTGCCCGACCTGAAGGCGCTGGGCAGCGATGCGCCCCTGGTCATCGATTTTTCTTCCCATGTGGCATCGCGCGCCGTCGACTGGTCGCGCGTGGGCCTGGCGTTCGGTGGAGCGCAGAAGAACCTGGGCCCTGCCGGCCTCACGCTGGTGGTGGTGCGGGAGGATCTGCTGGGGCACGCCCTGCCCGCCTGCCCCAGCGCCTTCGACTACAAGATCGTGGCGGACAACCAGTCCATGTTCAACACCCCGCCCACCTGGGGCATCTACGTGGCCGGCCTGACCTTCCAGTGGCTCAAGCGCCAGCGCGAGGGCGAACTGAGCGGCATCGCGGCGCTGGAGCATCGGAACATCGCAAAGGCCCGGCTGCTGTACGACACCATCGACCAGTCGCAGTTCTATGTGAACAAGGTGTCGGAGAACGCCCGGTCCCGCATGAACATTCCGTTCTTCCTGCGCGACGAATCGCGCAACGATGCCTTCCTGGCAGGCGCCAAGGAACGCGGGTTGCTGCAGCTCAAGGGGCACAAATCGGTGGGCGGCATGCGTGCCAGCCTGTACAACGCCATGCCCCTGTCGGGCGTCGAGGCCCTGGTGGCCTACATGCGAGAATTTGAACGCAAGCACGCCTGAAGCCCTGACAGTCCAGAGAAAACGCCCCCACACCTTTCATGACCATCCCGCAAGCCTCTCCGGACCTCGCCAGCCTGCGCGTCCAAATCGACAACATCGACCAGCAGCTGCTCACGCTGCTGAACCAGCGCGCCCTGGTCGCCGAACGGGTGGGCGAGATCAAGAAGCGCGAAGGCACGCCTTTCTTCCGCCCCGACCGGGTGGCCCAGGTCATCGAGAAGATCCAGACCGCCAATCCCGGCCCATTGAAGGGGCCGCATGTCGCGGCCATCTGGCGCGAGATCATGTCCGCCTGCCTGGCACTCGAGTCACCGCAGCGGGTGGCCGTGCTCGGCCCGGCCGGCACCTTCTGTGAGCAGGCGGCCGTGGAGTTCTTCGGTGGCGCGGCCGACCTCATGTACTGCGCCAATTTTGACGAAGTGTTCCACGCCACGGCGGCGGGCAGCGCGCAATACGGTGTGGTCGGCGTGGAAAATTCGGTCGAGGGCGTGGTGACCCGATCGCTCGATCTGTTCCTGCACACGCCTTGCCACGTGGTCGGCGAAGTGAGCCTGCTCGTGCGCCACAACCTGATGCGGCAGTCCGACTCGCTCGAAGGCATCGAGGCGGTGCTGGCACACCCGCAGGCGCTGGCGCAATGCCAGGGATGGCTGTCCAAGCACCTGCCCCACGCAGAACGCCGCCCGGTATCCAGCAATGCGGAAGGGGCCCGGCTGGCCGCGACCAATCCGGCGTGGGCGGGCATTGCGAGCGAACGGGCCGCCACGCAATTCGGCTTGCATCTGGTCGCGCATGCCATTCAGGACGATGCCTACAACCGCACCCGGTTCGCCATCATCTGCCTGCCGCACACGCTGCAGACGCCGCCACCGTCGGGCAAGGACTGCACCAGCCTGGTCATCTCGGTGCCCAACCGGCCCGGCGCGGTCCACGACCTGCTGGTGCCGCTCAAGACACACGGGGTGTCGATGACCCGGTTCGAATCCCGCCCCGCCCGCACAGGCCAGTGGGAGTATTACTTCTACATCGACCTCGACGGCCACCCGTCCCTGCCCCATGTGGCACGGGCCCTCGAAGAACTGCGTGCGCTGTGTGCGTTCTACAAGGTGCTGGGCACCTACCCGGTCGCGCCATGAGCGGGCCCGCCATGTTTGAACAGCTGGGGTTGATCGGCTGCGGCCTGATGGGAGGGTCGTTCGCCCTGGCCATGAAGAAGGCCGGCCTCGTCAAGCGCGTGGTCGGGTACAGCAAGTCGCCGTCCACCACCGACCGCGCCCGCCAGATGGGCGTGATCGATGTCGAGGCACCGTCCGCGTTGCTCGCCGTGGCGGGCGCCGACATCGTGCTCGTGGCCGTCCCCGTGGCCGCGACCGAGGCCACGCTCAAGGCCATCAAGCACCTCGTCACACCGCAGATGCTGATCATGGACGTGGGCTCGACCAAGGCCGACGTGGTGCAGGCCGCACGCCGCGCTCTCCGCGACCAGGTGGGATCCTTCGTTCCGGCCCACCCGATCACCGGGCGCGAGGTGTCCGGCGTGGAATACGCGGAAGCCGAGCTGTACAGCGGTCGCCAGGTCATCCTCACGCCGACCGAGCGCACCTTGACCGCCCATCTGCAAAAGGCCGAAGAAGTGTGGCGCACGCTGGGCTGCCGGGTGCAAAGCATGTCGCCCGAATCGCACGACGCTGCCTTTGCGTCCGTCAGCCACCTGCCTCATTTGCTGGCCTTCGCCATGATGAACAGCATCACGGCGCAAGACAATGGCGATATGTTCCTGTCCCTGGCAGGCCCGGGCTTTCGCGATTTCACCCGCATCGCGGCCAGCGACCCCAAAGTCTGGCGAGACATTCTGTTGTCCAACCGCGAAGAGCTTCTGGCACAGTCGCGGCTTTTCCAGCAGGCATTGCAGCAGTTGGAGCAGACCATGCAGCAGGGCAATCCCCAGGCGCTGGAAGACCTGATCACCCTGGCCAGCGAAACCCGCGCGCACTGGCGCATGGGCGCCCAACGCACCCCCACCCCCAATTCCTGATGTTCAGCACCGAGTTTCTCGACCTCCCGCCGCTGTCCACGGCGGGCGGCGCCATACAGCTTCCAGGCTCCAAGAGCATCTCCAACCGTGTTTTGCTGCTGGCGGCACTGAGCGAAGGCACCACCGAAATCCACGACCTGCTGGCATCCGATGACACCCGGGTCATGCTCGATGCACTGCGGCAACTGGGTTGCACGGTGGACGAGCAAGGCGCCAGCGTGCGCATCACCGGGCTGGGCACCCAACCCGCGAACGCGCCGGCCGCCCTTTTCCTGGGCAATGCCGGCACGGCGATGCGCCCGCTGACGGCCGCGCTGGCGCTGCTGGGTGGCGAATTCGAATTGTCCGGCGTGCCGCGCATGCACGAGCGGCCCATCGGCGACCTGGTGGATGCGCTGCGCCAGCTCGGTTGCCGCATCGACTACCTGGGCAACGAAGGGTTTCCACCCCTTCGCATTGCACACGCCCAAGGCGTGCCGCCGCTATCGCTGTCCAGGCCCATTTCCGTGCGCGGTGACGTGTCGAGCCAGTTCCTCACCGCCCTGCTGATGGCGCTTCCACTGGTCGCGGTCGAGCAAGACGTGGTGATCGAGGTGGTGGGCGAGCTGATCTCGCGGCCCTACATCCACATCACGCTGCAGTTGCTGGCGCGGTTCGGCATCGATGTACAGCATGACCGGTGGCAGCGGTTCACCATCCCGGCCCGCAGCCGATACCGTTCGCCCGGGAGCATCCACGTCGAGGCCGACGCGTCTTCGGCCAGCTATTTCATTGCGCTGGGCGCCATCGCCGGCGTTGCCGAGCAGGACGACGGCGTGCAGATCCTGGGCGTGGGGCAAGACTCCATCCAGGGGGATATCCGCTTCATCGAGGCCGCGCAGGCCATGGGCGCACAGGTCACGGGCGGGCCCAACTGGCTGAAGATCCGCCGCGGCGCATGGCCGCTCAAGGCCATCGATCTGGACTGCAACCACATTCCCGACGCCGCCATGACGCTGGCCGTCATGGCCCTCTATGCCGAAGGCACGACCACGCTGCGCAACATCGCCAGCTGGCGCGTCAAGGAAACCGACCGCCTGACCGCCATGGCGACCGAGCTGCGCAAACTCGGCGCCACGGTAGAGGAAGGCGCGGACTTCCTGCGCGTCACGCCCCCGGCTGCGCCTGCCGGCTGGCGGGCCGCCAGCATCCACACCTACGACGACCACCGCGTGGCCATGTGCTTTTCGCTGGCGGCTTTCAATCCGGCGGCGCTGCCCGTTCGCATCCAAGACCCCAAGTGCGTGGCCAAGACGTTTCCGGATTATTTCGAGGCACTGTTTTCCGTCACGCACACCCCCACGGAACGCATTCCGGTGATCTGCATCGACGGCCCCACCGCATCCGGCAAGGGCACCGTGGCCGCCGCCGTGGCGCAGCGACTGGGGTACCGGTTTCTGGACTCGGGCGCCATGTACCGCATCGCGGCGTTGGCAGCCTTGCGGGCGGGCCTGCAGATCGATGCGGCGCACGAGCCGCGCATCGCGACGCTCGCACGCGGGCTGCCCGTGCGATTCGAAGGCGGGCGGATCTGGCTCGGCGCCGATGATGTGACCGATACCATCCGCACCGAAGAAGCGGGAATGAATGCGTCGCGCGTCTCCGCACTGCCCGCCGTGCGGGAGGCCCTGGTGGCCCTGCAGCACAGCTTCCGGCGGCTTCCGGGACTCGTGGCGGACGGGCGCGACATGGGCACCGTGATCTTTCCCCAGGCCGCCTTGAAGGTCTACTTGACCGCCAGCGCGGCATGCAGGGCCGAACGCCGGCATAAACAGTTGATTTCAAAGGGGATTTCGGCTAGCATCGCAGACCTTCGCGCCGATTTGGAGGCGCGCGACGCCCGGGACAGTTCCCGCAGCGTTGCGCCCTTGAAGCCGGCGCAGGATGCCCTGGTTCTGGACAACTCCTCGCTCACGGTCGATGCGGCTGTCGAGCAGGTACTTGCCTGGTGGCAGGAACGACAGCCCTTCGCCACCTAGGCACGGGGTTGCAAGCCGAGGCTCACGCCCCGGACAGGCCCGCCCGGCCCCACAGGCACCCAGTGCCCAGACCGTGCGGTTCTCCAACCTAACCGCGGTTTTGCCGCAAAAAACCTCCGCAGGCAGCTCTAAAAACGATGGCAATGGTGCTGTCGGAACCCTGTTTGCGGCTTTAGGAAATACATGTCTGAATCTTTTGCCGCCCTTTTCGAAGAGTCCTTGACACGCACCGAAATGCGTCCGGGCGAAGTGATCACCGCCGAAGTCGTGCGCGTGGAACACAACTTCGTCGTGGTGAACGCCGGCCTCAAGTCCGAAGCCTACGTGCCCCTGGAAGAGTTCAAGAACGACAAGGGCGAAGTCGAAGTCCAGGTGGGCGATTTCGTCTCCGTGGCCATCGGCTCGATCGAAAACGGTTACGGCGACACCATCCTGTCGCGTGACACCGCCAAGCGCCTGGCCTCCTGGCTGGCGCTGGAAAAGGCCCTGGAATCCGGCGAATTCGTCACCGGCACGACCAGCGGTAAGGTCAAGGGTGGCCTCACGGTGCTGGTCAACGGCATCCGCGCCTTCCTGCCAGGTTCGCTGATCGACACGCGTCCGATCAAGGACCTGACGCCTTACGAAAACAAGACCCTGGAATTCAAGGTCATCAAGCTCGACCGCAAGCGCAACAACGTGGTGCTGTCGCGCCGCGCGGTGGTGGAAGCCTCCATGGGCGAAGAGCGCGCCAAGCTGATGGAAACCCTGAAGGAAGGCTCCATCGTCCAGGGCGTGGTCAAGAACATCACCGAATACGGTGCGTTCGTGGACCTGGGCGGCATCGACGGCCTGCTGCACATCACCGACATGGCATGGCGCCGCGTTCGCCATCCTTCGGAAGTGGTCACGGCCGGTCAGGAAATCACGGCCAAGATCCTCAAGTTCGACACCGAAAAGAACCGCGTGTCCCTGGGCCTCAAGCAAATGGGCGACGATCCGTGGATGGGCGTTTCGCGCCGCTATCCTTCGGGCACCCGCCTGTTCGGCAAGGTCACGAACATTGCCGACTACGGCGCATTCGTGGAACTGGAACCCGGCATCGAAGGCCTGGTGCACGTCTCCGAAATGGACTGGACCAACAAGAACATCGCTCCCTCCAAGCTCGTGTCGCTGGGTGACGAAGTCGAAGTCATGGTCCTCGAGATCGACGAAGACAAGCGCCGCATCAGCCTGGGCATGAAGCAGTGCAAGGCCAACCCATGGCAAGAGTTCGCGCAGAACACCAAGCGCGGCGACCGCGTCAAGGGCCCGATCAAGTCGATCACCGACTTCGGCGTGTTCGTGGGCCTGGCTGCCGGCATCGACGGCCTGGTGCACCTGTCCGACCTGTCGTGGAACGAAACCGGCGAAGCCGCCGTTCGCAACTACAAGAAGGGCCAGGAAGTCGAAGCGATCGTGCTGGCCGTGGACGTGGACCGCGAACGCATCTCGCTGGGCATCAAGCAGCTCGACGGCGACCCATTCACCACCTTCGTGACGGTGAACGACAAGGGCCAGACGGTGACCGGCAAGGTCAAGACCGTGGACGCCCGTGGTGCTGAGATCGACCTCGGCGAAGACATCATCGGCTACCTGCGCGCTTCGGAAATCTCCCGCGACCGCGTGGAAGATGCCCGCAATGTGCTCAAGGAAGGTGATGAAGTCACGGCCGTGGTGGTGAACGTGGATCGCAAGACCCGCAACATCCAGCTGTCGATCAAGCAAAAGGACATGGCCGACGAGCAAGGCGCCATGGCCAACCTGAGCCAGCAATCGAGCCGCGAAAGCGCCGGCACGACCAGCCTGGGCGCCCTGCTGCGCGCCAAGCTGGACAACTCGGACAAGTAATCCGAGAGTCAGGCAACGACCGCTTCGGCGGTTGTGAATGGCGGGCGCCTCGTGCGCCCGCTTCTTTTTGTTCTGTTTCCCAGGTTGCAAAGACTAGGATTCCATGACCCGATCAGACCTCGTTGAAGAACTGGCGGCACGGTTCAGCCAGCTCACCCAGCGCGATGCCGAATACGCCGTCAAGACCATTCTGGACGCCGTGGGCGACGCATTGGTGCGTGGCCACCGCATCGAGATCCGGGGTTTTGGCAGCTTTTCGGTCAACCGCCGCCCGCCCCGCATGGGCCGCAATCCCCGCAGCGGCGAAGCCGTGGCGATCCCGGAAAAGCGCGTGCCCCACTTCAAGCCCGGCAAGGCCCTGCGCGAAGCCGTAGACCAGCGCACGGTCGAAATGGGCATCGTCGATGCACCGTCGCAAAAACATCAAAATTGATAGCTGCCTGCGCTTGGCTGTCAAGCGCCGGGAGCCCGTGGCACGGGTATCGGCGCAGATGGCAGACGCGCCACGGCCTGCCCGTAGAATGCCCCCACACCACCGGGGAGACGCATGAAATACCTCCTGTGGCTGCTCAAGGCAGCCATTTTTTTTTACCCTGTTCGCTTTTGCACTGAACAACCAGCAAGACGCCACCGTGCACTTCTTTTTCGGCACGCACTGGAGCGCGCCCCTGGTGCTCGTCGTGCTGACGGCCTTCGCGGCCGGGGTCGTCGTGGGCGTGCTGGGCATGGTGCCCCGCTGGTGGAAGCACCGCAGCGCCGCCCGGCGCGCACAGGCCGCGTTGCCGGCTGAAGCCCCGGCTCCCGCACCGGTCGCGGCTCCAGCCGTGCCGGACCTGCAACAACAACCGCCCTCCATCCATGGAATTTGATTTCAGCTGGCTGCTGCTGGGCCTGCCGCTGGCGTTCGTGCTGGGGTGGTTCGCCTCCCGCTTCGACCTGCGGCAATTGCGCGAGGAGAACCGCCGCGCGCCCAAGGCCTATTTCAAGGGCCTGAACTTCCTGCTCAACGAGCAGCAGGACCAGGCGATCGATGCGTTCATCGAGGCGGTGCAGAACGATCCAGACACGTCCGAGCTGCATTTCGCGCTGGGCAACCTCTTTCGCCGCCGTGGCGAGTACAACCGCGCCGTCCGAGTGCACGAGCACTTGCTGTCACGCGGCGACCTGAGCCGCACCGACCGCGACCGGGCACAGCATGCGCTGGCCCTGGACTTCCTCAAGGCCGGCCTGCTCGACCGCGCCGAGGACGCCCTGCGGCGGCTGGAGAACACGCCGTTTGAGAGCCAGTCGCGCCTGGCCCTGCTGGCCATCTACGAACGCTCGCGCGACTGGCCGCAGGCGGCGGCCATCGCCCGCAAGATGCACGGATCGCATCAGGGCGACTTCAGCACGCGTCAGGCCCACTACCTGTGCGAACAGGCCATCGCACGGGCCGCACAAGGCGACCAGGAAGCCGCGCAGGCGCAGTTCGAAGAGGCCGTGGCCGCCGCGCCCCACGCACCCCGCCCGCGCATCGAACTGGCCCGCCTGCACCACCGCTGCGGCCGGCCGGAACAGGCGTTTTCCACGCTGCTGGAGCTGTCGCGCGAATCGCCCGGCGCCCTGCCCCTGGCCGCCCCGTTGCTGGTCGAGGTGGGCGCAGCCACCCAGCGCGCCGAGGAAACCTACCAGCTGCTGCTGAGCCATTACGAGCGGGCGCCGTCGCTGGACATGCTGGAGGCCATCGTGTCGATGGACGCCGCCTCGGGCGACGCGTCCCGGCCCGGGCCGCAGTGGTACGTGCGCCATCTGGACAAGGAGCCCTCGCTGGTGGCGGCCGCGAAGTGGCTGGCGCAGGAAACACTGGAGCACGAGCAGTTCCATCCCCAGGTGCAAAAGGCGCTGGACCAGGCGACCAAGCCGCTCACCCGCTACCGATGCGCGGCCTGCGGCTTCGAGGCCCGGCAGCATTTTTGGCAATGCCCCGGCTGCCAGACCTGGGACAGCTACCCCGCCCGGCGGGTGGAAGAGCTATGAGGCTGCGGGGGACCAAGGCCCTGCTGATCGCCATGGCCATGGCCGCAGCCGTTCACTGCGTCGCCGCCGTGGCGGCGGTGGAGGTCAACACGGCGTCCGTCGCCGACCTCGACGGGGTCAAAGGCATCGGCCCGGCGCTGTCGGCCAAAATTCTCCAGGCGCGCGAGAAAGGTCCGTTCCAGAACTGGCCGGACCTCGTCGGCCGCGTCCCGGGCCTGGGCAAGGCCTCTGCCGCGCGACTGTCCAGCGAAGGCCTCACGGTGAACGGTGCCTCGTTCGACGGCGCGCCGGCCACAGCCGCCCCATTGCCGCCCATGGCGGGCGCGTCGCGTTAGACACCCAATGGATTGCGAGCCCGCAGCACGCCCAATCTCCGGGCTCTGCTAGGGTATTCATAGCATGTCCGAAAGGCATGCCCGTAGAATCGTTCGGGCATGCCCCTGATCCTCCTCGTCCTCCTCCCCTTCATCGGCAGCCTGCTGGCGGCGGTGCTGCCGTCGAACGCGCGCAACACCGAATCCACGCTCGCCGGTGCGATCGCGCTGTTCTGTGCGGTGCAGGCCGCGCTGTACTTTCCGGAGATCGCCGCGGGCGGGGTGCTGCGCCAGGAAATCCCCTGGCTGCCCGCGCTGGGGCTGAACCTGGTGATCCGCATGGACGGATTCGCCTGGATGTTCTGCATGCTGATCCTGGGCATCGGCTCGCTGGTGGTGCTGTATGCGCGCTACTACATGTCGCCGGCCGATCCGGTGCCGCGCTTCTTCTCGTTCTTCCTGGCGTTCATGGGCGCCATGGCCGGCGTGGTGCTGTCGGGCAACATCATCCAGCTGGCCTTCTTCTGGGAGCTCACCAGCCTGTTCTCCTTCCTGCTGATCGGCTACTGGTACCACCGCCAGGACGCGCGCCGGGGCGCTCGCATGGCGCTCACCGTGACGGGCACGGGCGGACTGTGCATGCTGGCAGGCATGCTGGTGATCGGGCACATCGTGGGCAGCTACGACCTCGACCATGTGCTGGCCGCCGGCGAGCAGATCCGCAACCACCCGTGGTACCTGGCGGCCCTGGTGCTGGTGCTGCTGGGTGCGCTGACCAAGAGCGCGCAGTTTCCCTTCCACTTCTGGCTGCCCAACGCCATGGCCGCGCCGACGCCCGTGTCGGCCTACCTGCACTCGGCCACGATGGTCAAGGCGGGCGTCTTCCTGCTGGCGCGCATGTGGCCCGTGATGGGCGGCACCGAGCCCTGGTTCTGGCTGGTGGGCGGCGCGGGCGTGTGCACGCTGCTGGTGGGCGGCTACGCGGCCATGTTCCAGAACGACCTCAAGGGACTGCTGGCGTATTCCACGATCTCGCACCTGGGCCTGATCACGCTGCTGCTGGGGCTCAACAGCCCACTGGCGGCGGTGGCAGCGGTGTTCCACATCATGAACCACGCCACCTTCAAGGCCTCGCTCTTCATGGCGGCGGGCATCGTGGACCATGAAAGCGGCACGCGCGACATCCGGCGCCTGTCCGGACTGCGCACCATGATGCCGGTGACGGCCACCCTGGCGATGGTGGCCAGCGCCTCCATGGCGGGCGTGCCGCTGCTCAACGGCTTTCTGTCCAAGGAAATGTTCTTCGCCGAGACGGTGTTCCTCGACGCCTCGCCGCTGGTGGCGACCGTGCTGCCCGTCGCCGCCACGCTGGCCGGCGTGTTCAGCGTGGCCTACTCACTGCGGTTCATCGTGGACGTGTTCTGGGGCCCGCGCGCGCAAGACCTGCCGCGCCAGCCGCACGAGCCGCCGCACTGGATGCGCGTGCCCGTGGAACTGCTGGTGCTGGCCTGCCTGGTGGTCGGCATCTTTCCCGCGTGGTCGGTGGGCCAGTACCTGGACGCGGCGGCGCGGCCGGTGGTCGGCGGCCCGTTGCCCGAGTTCAGCCTGGCCATCTGGCACGGCTTCAATACCCCCTTCGTGATGAGCCTGGTCGCCCTGGGCGGCGGCACCGCGCTCTACCTTCTGCTGCGCCGCCAGCGCGCCGCCGGCAAGGTGGATGCGCCCCCGCTCATCTACCGCGTGAGCGGACGGCGCCTGTTCGAGATCGCCCTCACCTGGCTCACGCTGTGCGGGCACAACGGGCGGCGGCTGATGGCCACGCCGCGGCTGCAGTGGCAAATGCTGTGGCTGGTGCTGGCGGCGCTGGCCGGCGCGGCCCTGCCGCTGTGGACGCAGGGCCTGCAGCTCGGCGACCGCGGCACCCTGCCCCTGTCTCCGGCCTTCGTCGTGCTGTGGACGCTGGGCTCGATCTGCGCGGTGGCCGCCGCGTGGCAGGCCAAGTACCACCGGCTGGCGGCGCTGACACTGATGGGCGGCGCGGGCCTGTGCACCTGCATCACCTTTTTGTGGTTCTCGGCGCCCGATCTGGCGCTCACGCAGATCGTGGTGGAGATCGTCACCACCGTGCTCGTGCTGCTGGGCCTGCGCTGGCTGCCCCGGCGCGACGAGCGGCTGCGCGGCGTGGACACCACCCACCCGGGCATCGTGCGGGCACGGCGGCTGCGCGACATGGCGGTGGCGCTGGCCGCCGGCGGCGGCATGGCCTGGCTGGCCTTCACCATGATGAGCCGGCCGTTCCCCGAAAGCACCTCCACCTTCTTCCTGGAGCGCGCGCAGACCGAGGGCGGCGGCACCAACGTGGTCAACGTGATGCTGGTGGACTTCCGCGGCTTCGACACCTTCGGCGAGATCGTGGTGCTGGGCATCGTGGCCCTGACGGTGTATGCGCTGCTGCGCCGCTTCCGCCCGGCGCGCGAGACCATGGACCTGCCCGAGCAGCAGCGCAACATGCCGGCCGATCTGCAGACCGACCTGCTCAACCCGCGCAATGCGACCGACACCGCCATCGGCTACCTGATGGTGCCCGCCGTGCTGGTGCGGCTGCTGCTGCCATTCACGGCCCTGGTGTCGTTCTACATGTTCATGCGCGGCCACAACGAGCCGGGCGGCGGCTTCGTGGCCGGGCTGGTGCTGTCGGTGGGGCTGCTGCTGCAATACATCATCTCGGGCACGCACTGGGTCGAGGCGCATCTGCCGCTGTACCCGCGCCGCTGGATCGGCACGGGGTTGCTGTTCGCCCTGGGCACCGGGCTGGGCGCCATCGCGCTGGGCTATCCGTTCCTGACCAGCCACACCGCGCACCTGCACCTGCCGGTGATCGGCGAGATCCACATCGCCAGCGCGCTGTTCTTCGACATCGGCGTCTTCACCCTGGTCGTCGGCTCGACGCTGCTGATCCTCACCGCCATCGCCCACCAATCGGTGCGGGGCCACCGCTACCACGCGCGCCTGGCCGAGGAGCGCGAGGCCGAACTGGCGGCCAGCCCCGACGCCACCGCCCCCGAAGGAGGAGCCCGCTGATGGAAATCGTTCTCGCCATTGCCATCGGCGTGCTCACCGGCTCCGGCGTGTGGCTGCTGCTGCGCCCGCGGACCTTCCAGGTCATCATGGGCCTGGCCCTGCTGTCGTATGCGGTCAACCTGTTCATCTTCAGCATGGGCCGCCTGGGCCTGGCCATCAACAAGGAGCCCGTGCTGGTGGAAGGTGTTCCGAAGGACCTGCTGCACTATGCCGACCCCATGCCGCAGGCGCTGGTGCTGACTGCCATCGTGATCGGCTTCGCCATGACGGCGCTGTTCCTCGTGGTGCTGCTGGCATCGCGCGGCATGTCGGGCACTGACCATGTGGACGGCACGCGCTCGCACGACGTGCAGGAGATGCCGTGACCCCGGCCCTCGCGCACGCCCTTTCCGCATGGATGCCGCACCTGATGCTGGTGCCCATCGTGCTGCCGCTGCTCACCGCCGCGCTGATGCTGCTGCTGCGCGAAGAGCGCCAGCGGCTCAAGCTGGGCCTGAACATCGCATCCACCTTCCTCGGCCTGGTGGTGGCCACGGCGCTGCTGCTGTGGACGGCCCAGGCCACCGTGCCCACCACCATGGGCGTGTACCTGCCGGGCAACTGGCCCGCGCCATTCGGCATCGTGCTGGCGCTGGACCGGCTCTCGGCCATGATGCTGGTGCTGACCAGTGCCGTCGCCCTGTGCTCCATCGTCTTCGCGGCCGCGCGCTGGCACCGCGCCGGGGTGCACTACCACCCGCTGTTCCAGTTCCAGCTGATGGGGCTGGCGGGCGCGTTCCTCACCGCCGACCTGTTCAACCTGTTCGTGTTCTTCGAGATCATGCTGGCCGCCTCCTACGGGCTGCTGCTGCACGGCTCCGGACGCACTCGGGTACAGGCCGGGCTGCACTACATCGCCATCAACCTGGCGGCCTCGTCGCTGTTCCTCATCGGCGTGTCGATGCTGTACGGCATCACCGGCACGCTGAACATGGCCGATCTGGCGCAGAGCATTCCCAAGGTGGCGGCGGCGGACCGGGGCCTGCTGCACGCAGCGGCGGCCATCCTGGCCACGGCCTTCCTCATCAAGGCCGCGATGTGGCCGCTCAACTTCTGGCTGGTGCCGGCCTACAGCGCTGCCACCGCGCCGGCCGGCGCGCTGTTCGCGCTGATGACCAAGGTGGGCGTGTACACCATCCTGCGGCTGTGGACGCTCATGTTCAGCAGCGAAGCCGGCGCCTCCGCGCTGTTCGGCAGCCTGTGGCTGATCGGCGGCGGCATGATCACCATGGCCTTCGGCGGCATCGGCATGCTGGGGTCGCAGCGGCTCACGCACCTGGCGGGCTATGCGGCCATTCTTTCGTCCGGCACGCTGCTGGCGGCGGCCGGTTTCGGGCAGAACGTGCTGACCGCCGGGCTGCTGTACTACCTGCCCAGTTCCACGCTCGCGATCAGCGCGATGTTCCTGCTGGGCGACCTGATCGACCGCTGGCGCAACGACGGCGCCACGCTCGCGCCGCACGAGCGGCACGACGACGCGCCCTTCCTCACGGCCGAGCTGGTGCCCGCCGCGGGCCTGAACCTCGACGAGGACGAGACCGTGCTGATCGGCCGGGTCATTCCCGCCGCCGCCGCCTTCCTGGGCCTGGCCTACCTGCTGTGCACGCTGGTGATCGCCGGGCTGCCGCCGCTGTCGGGCTTCGTGGGCAAGTTCGCCATGCTGACGGCCCTGCTCAACCCGCTGGGCCTGGGCTCGTCGTCCGGCTACCAGCCCGGTACGCCGGGATGGGTGCTGCTGGCGCTGATGATCGTCACCGGCCTGTTCGCGCTGATCGCCCTCACCCGCACCGGCATCCGCTATTTCTGGACCACGCACGACCGCCGCCCGCCCCAGCTGCGCGTGCTGGAAGGCCTGCCGATCGCGCTGCTGCTGGCCGGGTGCATCGGCCTCACGCTGCACGCCGGCGCGGTGATGCGGTTCACGCAGGCCACCGCCAACGCGCTGCACACACCGTCCAGCTACATCCGCGCAGTGATGTCGGCGCGGCCCGTGCCCGGGCCGGTCACGCCGGCGCAGCCGCCCGCGAAGGAAACGCCATGAAGCGCCTGTTCCCCGCCCCGCTGCTGTCCGTGGCGCTGTTCGTGATGTGGCTGATGCTCAACCGCTCGGTGAGTGCCGGGCAGCTCGTGCTGGCGGCGTGCGTGGCCATCGCCATCCCGGTGCTCACGCGTGGCCTGCGGCCCCTGCCGGTGCGCATCCGCCGGCCCGGCACCGTGCTGCGGCTGGTGGCGTCCGTCATCGCCGACAGCGTGGTGTCCAACCTGCGGCTGCTGCGCTTTCTGGCAACGCCATCGGGCCACCGGCCGCACCCGCCGGGCTTCGTGCAGATTCCACTGGAGATGCGCGACCCGAACGCCCTGGCGGTGCTGGCGATGATCGTGTGCATCACCCCCGGCACGTCGTGGGCCGAACTGTCGCTGGACCGTTCGGTGCTGATGCTGCACGTGCTGGAGCTGGACGACAAGCAGGCCGCCATCGATCACGTCAAAACGCGCTACGAGCGCCCCCTGATGGAGATTTTCGAATCATGACCAACGGTTCCATCCTGTCCATCGCGCTGCCGGTCGCCGTCTTCCTGCTGGTGCTGGCGATGTCCTGCGCCCTGGTGCGCATGCTCAAGGGCCCGTCGGCGCAGGACCGGGTGCTGGCCCTGGACTGCATGTACCTGAACGGCATGCTGTGCATGCTGGTGCTGGGCATCTACTACGGCAGCACGAACTACTTCGAGGCGGCGCTGCTGATCGCGCTGCTGGGCTTTGCCAGCTCCACGGCGATGGCCAAGTTCCTGCTCCGGGGCGAGGTGATCGAATGACCGCCACCACCCTGCCCCTGTGGGCCGAGATCGCCATCGCGGCCCTGGTGCTGGCCGGGTGCGGCATCGCCCTGCTGGGGTCGCTCGGGCTGCTGCGCCTGCCGACCTACTTCGAGCGGGTTCACGCGCCGTCCGTGATCGCCACCCTCGGGTGCTGGTGCATCGTGCTGGCCACGCTGCTGTACTTTTCGGTCCAGGGCGCCGGGCTGGCGCTGCACGCGCTGCTCATCGGCCTGTTCGTGGCGGTCACCGTGCCGGTGACCAACATCTTCCTGATGCGCGCCGCCCTGTTCCGCGCGCGCCGGGCCGGCCAGAACGTGCCGCCCAGCCTGAGCCGCCTGCACGAGAGCACCGACCGCGACTCCTGAGGCCATCGTCGGCGCATCTTCTCGGCGCGTTTCTCGGCGCCTTCTTCGACGCATTTGCTACCAAATTTATAGCAACATGCCCTAGAAGAATATGCCGCCACGGCCTGTTTGACCACATGCCGAACGGTCCGTACCGGACGAGCGGCATCGGTGGCTGGACACAGCCGAACGCTACCAATTCAATAGCATGATGCCCTAGTGGAATATGCGCTGGAACGGCTTTTTGGCTCAAAGCCTGGTGGTGCAGGGCTCAGTGCAGCATCAGCGCGCCGGCCGACTTGCTCTTGCCGGCACGGGCGGGCGGATTGCACCAGCCGCAGGTGTAGGTTGCGGGCGTTTTCGTACAGCTCGGTGACGAACTGGCCGCTGCACTGCGAGCAGGCGGTGCGGGTCAGCATGCCGGCGTCCACGAACTTCACCGGGCGCCAGGCGCGGGTCGAA
>NZ_BAAJYS010000001.1:0-102797 GCF_057543315.1 Acidovorax sp. KPB24-07 | reverse complement strand
GCGGCGGTGGCGGCGATTCCCTGCGGCACGGATTTGCGGCAGATGCGGATGGAGGTGGATGCCACGCGCATCGACGATCCGGTGCTGGCCCAGGAGGTGGCGGATTTCTCGAAGGATTGCTACGGGCCGGCGCGGGCGCGGTTGTTCATGCAGCGGCCCGATCTGGACGCGGCGCAGGGCAACGAGGTGACCTGGATCGGTTCGCGGTTCTTCGTGGACACGGCGGGGTATTACGACCGCTATCGGTCGCGCACGCCGCGCGAGGGATGGCCCTACGAGGCCGAGCGGGATGCGGGCCTGGCCGAAGTCGCCAGCGGCGGGGGCTACCCGACGTGCCGCCAGTGGTGGTCGGATAGTGAGACGGGTCTGCGGGCGCGGCTCCTGGCCCAGGTGAGCCCGACGCTGCTCACGCGGCTGGCCAACTATGCGGGGTTCGTGTCCCGCAGCGAGCTGGACGATTCGGTGATCCGGGCGATTGCGGCACCCCGCCAGCAGAAGCTGAACCAGGGGGAGGTGTACACGGACTATGGCGGGCAGATCGACAAGACGTTCTTCAACGATCTGGCGCGCGGGGCGGGCAACGTGGGGCTCGCCCTGGGTGCGCCGGGCTTCTTCCCGGCGATGGATGTGCTGCGCCAGGCCCTGCCCATGGTGCTGTCGCTGCTCAAGATGGCGCTGGTGATCTGCATCCCGATGGTGCTGGTGATCGGCACCTACGATCTCAAGGTGCTGATGACGAGCAGTTGCGTGTTCTTCGCGCTGTACTTCGTGGATTTCTGGTTCCAGCTGGCACGGTGGATCGACAGCACGATCCTGGATGCGCTCTATGGCTGGGGCTGGGGGTGGAACCGCCCGATGACGAACTTCAATCTCGCGATGGGGCTGGACAATGCGTTCGGCGACATGCTGCTGAACTTCGTGATGGCGACGATGTTCGTCGTGCTGCCGGGGGTTTGGATCACCGCTTTGACTTGGGCGGGCGTTCGCGTCGGTGGTATGGCACAGTACCTGGCGACAGGAGCCAAAGACGCACAGGCAGCAGGGAGCAAAACAGGCGACACATTGGTGAAAACGGTCTTGTAGACGAGGAAGCGCCTAACCATCATCGTCTGGATCGTAAGGATCAATTCGTGATCCATCCCGATGATAGAGGCCGAACCCAAAAATACCATCGCGCAGTTCTGGCGCTTTTTGTTCGTCGTCAGAGCTTCCGGCACTCCAAGCAACCGCAACGAGGCATCCAAGTAGCAAAGCGAGCCAGAAGGATAGGTAGGCGATGCCGCCAACCGTCAGTAACCTCAGCATCCAAACCACCGCCCTGGTGCCACCGGCTGGAATGCCATGTTCAACCAACCATATTGCTGCCCCATGCTCTTTGCGGGCATAGCTGCGCCAGGCATGAGACGCACCTCTGCCCAGCCGGTAGGTCCATCCAAAAGTGTGTGACTGCGTGGTCATGGTCATCCTCCTTCGCCGTCCGAACCGTCAGCTTCCCCACGGATTGATCACCTGGATGCCACAGTCCAGGAAGTCCTTGACGTTGCGTGTCGCCAAACTGGCTCCCCGCGATTTTGTGATTGCCGCGATCATGGCGTCAAACTGGCTGATAGGCTTTCCTGCCGCCTTGCGTGATGCGGAGATTTCCGCATAGGCATCAGCGGCATCGTCGTCGAAGCCGAGGATCTGCCCAGCCATGTCCGTGACGAAAATTCCTTTGACGGCCTCCAACAAAGCCGTCTTTCGTTGCCCATCCGGCAATATATGCACACCGTAGAGTAGTTCTGCACGCGATATGGTGGTCGTGAAGAGTGCAGAGCGGCGCTGCCGGTCGAGCCAGGCCATAGGCACATCTTCCGGAGCCGCCCGCAGAGTCTCCGACAGGACGTTGGTATCGAGAACGATCATGCGCCGAACTCTGGCGGCACGCGGATGGCTTCACGTGCTGGCAATTCTATTTCCACACCTCCGAGATCCTCCACACGTGCCCTGATGGCCTGCACCAGCGAGGGCGCGCGTTCCGGCTCCTTGGACAGAGCGGCACGCAGGATGTCCCGGGCTTCTTCCTCCATGGAGCGGCCATGGATGGCGGCCTGGATACGGAGCCGTCCCTTGAGCTGCTCATCAATGTTCCGAATGGTCATCGTTGTCATCATTGCATCACCTCGTTAGTCAATGACTGCAATTTAGTCGTTGATTGAAACGAACGCAACCGGCTGACGTGTTCGAGACCAGTTCGTGGGTTGACTGCACGCCGCTTTCTTCAAAGATTTGCACGGGACGACGCGATATACCAAAAGGATGAGGGCAAAAGGCAAGGGAATGGGCCCGAAGGGGAATGGCCCTACCTGCAAAAGGAAAAGGCCCATCCCGCCCCGAACTCAAGGGATCGCATGTTCGCGCTGTTTCAACGAAAACGCCCTCCGCCACCCGCACAGGCCCCGCACCAGGACGCTGCGCCAAAAGGAAAAGGGCTGACCCGCCCCGAGCCCGCCGCGTCGCTGCTCGCCACCCCGCGCCGGCAAAAGCTGCTGGAACACATCTGGCAGCGCACCTCACTCTCACGAAAGCAGTTCACCACGCTGTACCAGGGCCCCCTGGAGCGCTATGCAGAACTGGTCCAGCAGTTCCCCGCGTCGGAAAGCCATCACCACGCTTACCCCGGCGGCATGCTCGATCATGGCCTGGAGATCGTCGCCTACGCGCTCAAGCTGCGGCAGTCGCACCTGATGCCAGCGGGTGCGACACCCGAGGACCAGGCAGCACAAGCCGAAGCCTGGACGGCCGCCACCGCCTACGCGGCCCTGCTGCATGACATCGGCAAGATCGCCGTCGATCTGGACGTCGAGCATGCGGACGGCAGCGCCTGGCATCCCTGGCATGGTCCGTTGCGCAAACCCTACCGCTTCCGGTATCGCAAGGACCGGGAATACCGACTGCACACAGCGGCGGCGGGCCTGCTCTATCGCCAGCTGCTGGACCGCGAAATCCTTGACTGGCTCAGCGGATATCCGACCCTCTGGGCCGCGCTGCTGTATGTGCTGGCGGGCCAGTACGAGCATGCCGGTGTGCTGGGGGAAATCGTGACGCAGGCCGATCGCGCTTCGGTCGCCCAGGAACTGGGCGGCGATCCTGGCAAGGCGATGGCCGCACCCAAACACGCCCTGCAGCGCAAGCTACTGGACGGCCTGCGTTACCTGCTCAAGGAGGAACTCCGGCTGAACCAGCCCCAGGCTTCGGACGGGTGGCTGACGCAGGAGGCGTTATGGCTCGTCAGCAAAACCGTGTCGGACAAGCTGCGCGCGCACTTGCTGTCGCAGGGCATCGATGGCATTCCGGCCAACAATACCGCCGTCTTCAACGTCCTCCAGGACCACGGCATGCTGCAGCCCACCGCGGATGGCAAAGCCATCTGGAAGGCGACGGTGACCAGCGACGCGGGGTGGTCTCATGCCTTCACGCTCCTGCGGCTTGCGCCGGCGCTGATCTGGGAGGGTCACGAACGACCCGAGCCGTTCGCGGGCTCGGTAGAGGTGGTTCTGGACGAACCGGCAGCGTGCCAGGAAACGCCAACCGCAGAACCGGAAAACTCGCACGCCGTTCCTGTCTCCGGTCCATCGCCATCAATTGCTGCAGCGTCATCCCTGACGAAAGTCCCGCCTGTGCTGCCAACCCCAGGCGACGGCGTGGATGCGCTCCTGGCCTTGATGGAAACCCCGGCAGTCGAACCCGTTGCAACCGAGGCGGCGAAAGCACTGTCGCAACCGACCCCAAGGAACCCGCCCACGGACAGCAGCCCCGTGCCGTCACGCACCCCAGGAACAGCCGTACAGGCACCATCGGGCGAGGACTTCATGGGCTGGCTTCGTCGGCACATCGAGCGACGCACGCTCATCATCAACGATGCCAAGGCCCTGGTGCACACGGTCGCTGGCACCGCTTACCTGGTCAGCCCGGGCGTTTTCCAGCGCTATGCGCAGGAGCACCCGCACGTCGCAGTCCTGGCCAAGCAGGACCAGGTGGCCGATTGGCTGTGGGTGCAAAAACGCTTCGAGAAACTGCAGCTCCATCGCAAGCAGGACAGCGGCCTGAACATCTGGACTTGCGAGGTCACGGGGCCACGCAAGTCCCGGCGCTTGCATGGCTACATGCTGACGGAGCCGAAGCGGTTGTTCGAGGACGTGCCGCCCGACAACCCCTATCTGTCCAATCCCGTGAGCGAAGCGGCGCCGGATGGCAGCGCCCGGAAGGAATTGGCGGGAAAGTCCGTCACCTAAGCCGACCATTGCGCGTTGGGCGCTTTCTCCTTCAAAGTGAAGCACACGGCCATGACGGCTTCATGGAAGTTGTGCGGTGTCACGCCCTCCACGGGGGCCAGCCCATCCAACAGGTCATGCGGCTGTGAAAGCACCCGGTAAATCTCCCAGGGGTCGGCATCACCGGCATGCTTGAGAACCGCCTGGATGAGCCTGTGTTTGAGCGGATCGAAATGCCAATCGGGAACCCGCTGGCCCAGGTTCCCCATGCTCAACGCGAGGAGCTTCTTGTTGCTGATTTCGTAGCTGATCCAGCGGCGGGACTTGCCCGCCATTTTGGCGAACTCCGCAGCGGATAGAACATGCGGCGCATTGAAGATGTCCACCATCTCGTTGCGCTGGCGCTGGGCGTCGGACAACGCGGACTGCTCCCTCGGGCCCGCGATGGCCGACAAGCGGCGCACCGTGTCCGGCACGGTTGGCGCAGTCTGAGGCGTACTGCTCACCAGCCGTACCGGCGTTGGTGCGATCACCACGCGCGCATCGTGGTGCGAGCGTTCATGCAGAACTTCCGGGACGCCCTCCAGATGCAGGGTCAGGCGCATGCTGCCCGCTTCGACCTGATGCTGCTCGAACAGATCGAGCCGGTCCGCCCAGTCCTGCATCATGTGCCGACGTTGCTCCACATATTCCGCATGGTTGTAGGCGGCGCTCACCTGATCCGGGTCGGTGTGGGAAAGCTGGGCATCGATCCAGACCTTCGGGTAACCGATTTCGTGCAGTGCGGTGGACATGGTTCCCCGGATACCATGGCCGGTCAGTTGATCGGTGTAGCCCATGCGCTTGAGTGCGGCATTCAGCGTGTTTTCGCTGATGCGTTTTTTCAGGTCGCTGTAGTGGCAAAACAGGTACTTTTGCGCAGGCTTGAACTTCGCCAGCATGTGCCGGACGATCTCCACGGCCTGCACCGACAACGGCACGATGTAGGGGGGAATGTCGGCGGGTCGCTTGCCCTCCTTGCGCATCTCCAACTGCAATTGCTTCACGACCTCGGGTGGGATGATCCACAGGCCCTGATCGAGATGGAACTGGTCCGGGGTCGCGAAGCGCAATTCCCCCGTCCGCACCCCGGTCAACATCAGCAATCGCAGTCCGAGCTGGGTTTGCAGTCTGCCGTGGTATCTGCGCAGACGCTGCAGCATCGCGGGCAACTCGGCCATGCGCAGGAACGGGTTATGGCGAACCGGAGGCTGCGGCATGGCCACGACATCCAGATCGAACGCCGGGTTCTGTTGCAGTCCGGGCACGACGATCAGGGCGTAGCGAAACAACTGGCGCAGCCATGTGCGCACTTTCTCGGCAACGCTCAGGGCCTTGCGCCGCTCGATCTTGGCAACGACCTCCAACAGGTCAGGCCGCTGGATTTCGTAGATGGGCGTCTTCCCGAGGGTGGGCAGAACATCGTTGTCGAAAACCCGTTTGATCTGCGAAAGCGTCGTTTGACGGCCTTCCTTGAGGCTCAGAGAACGGTGGATGACCCACTTGTCGAAGACAGCCTTGAAGGTGTTCTCGTCCGCCAGGCGCACGGCCTGCCGCTTTTGCTTGCGGTCCGAGCGGGGATTGATCCCCTTGGCCAGCAGAGCACGGGCTGCGTCGCGCAATGCACGGGCCTCTCGCAGCCCCACTTCCGGGTAGGTTCCGAGCGACATGCGTTTTTGCTTGCCGACCCAGTAGTAACGGTAGTGCCATGCCTTGCCCCCGGTCGGAGAGACTGCGAGGCAAAGCCCGTCGATATCGCTGAGTGTGTAGGGTTTGCCGTTCGGCTTTGCGTTGCGGACGGCCATATCCGAGAGTGCCATGCTATCTCCTGAGCTTCGCGTCAGGGCTACATGCTTGTCTCTTTGACCTCGCTCCTCCAGCAACAATCCGGTCTGCGCCGCGTCCGTATTGATGGACTTAAAAATGGACTTAAAAGTCCTGGATGCAGGCGGATTTCAATGGACGTCACTGGAATGAAAAAAGGGGCAAAAGCCCCTGTTTTCAACGACTTACAGACGTCAGTGGAAGTCTGTAGATCATAAATTGGAGCGGGAAACGAGATGCTCGCTCCCGACCCAACTCCTTGATCCATAAGAGGTTTGTCAGACACACCTCCGTTGGAAGAACGCTATTATGTACTACTTCTGAGGCTCTGGCAAAGTCGCGAGCGAAAAAAGCATGCCGAAGATGCTCCCGATAAGGGGATGCACCGCCAACAAGCCAGGCCTTGGCTTTTTCGCTGCCAAGCGCACAAGCTGCGTGGTGACCCCTAGCCGCTGGGCGACCTATGGCACTCTGAACCCGTGATCGGTTATCTGGCGGACCGCCTCTACCTTGCTCTCATCCCGAATGACGTGCCGCTCTTGATCGCGCACAAATCTTATCGACCCGCACGAAGCTGCTCGAGCATGAACTTCATGCGTCGCAGCAGATCGTCATAAGTGATGATGTCCGCGATGTGCTTGTACTGGCGGCGAATGATTTCGAAGTCATGGCGCTGCGCTGGCGTGAGGTTGTGATCGCGGCCGAGGATGGCCAAGCCTGACGGACTGGCAATGCGGACCCTCAGCCCCACAGGCAAGCGGCTCGCGAAACGCTTGGTCAGGGCCGCCTCGCCTTCTCGACCCCATCGAGTTAGGTGGTAGAGGTATTTCTCGACCTGCTGCACGGTGCCGCTGAGCTCGCGATACGGGACATGGTTAGCCCGGTAGACGCCGGGCGTGACGATGCAGTCGTCGAACGGCTGCTTGATCTCCAACACGTCCACGTAGCCTGACACGTCGACGAGTATGAAATCCAGTTGGCGTGTCGTGGAGGCCTCAAAGTCCTTCACCGGTACGCTGGGAAAAGCCGCGATGTACTTAGGGTACAGCAATCGAATGATCTGCAGGATCTCGTTCTGCCAGGCCCGCTCGTTGTAAGTGCCTACGGGTGCAGCCAGCATCTGCTCCAAGTGTTGAAGCAGCAGCTCGAATTTCTGAATCTCGACCTCGCGCAGCAAACCTTGCAGATCGCGCGGCTCCTGGCTCGTGCGGCGGTCAACGTAGGTTGCAAGGTCAGCGACCGCGTCGACCTTGGCATCGGTGTACTCCCGCACCACACCGCTGACCCGCGCACGGACGTACTTGGCGCGCTCGACTTGGGTCGGAAACTGCGCGATAAGACCCTCGTAAGCGTCAACGGGGATCGCGTCAGGTGAGCTGCCGCCAATGACGATTCGTGAAGGACGCAAGCCGGCGATGACGCGCATGACCGAGGTTCGCTCTTCGGCAGTGAACCATTTCCAGGTTGGCCGGGCAGCACGATCCAGCAAGACCGGGATGCCTACTTCCAGAACACGGTCGTCGAACTCGAAGTACACGCCGTCGATCGCCCGCGCTACGACAAAAGTCAGGATCGACTCGTCGCCGCCGAACTCCCCTTCCTCTATATCGCTTGGATCTGCCGGTGGCACGGCCGCGGGTGGGTCGACGAGTAGCTGTTTAGTCAATCTGAAGGTTCGTTTGACCAGCAAGTCCTCCCCTTTTTCAAACCGGCGATAGACCCACTCATTCCCGTCGCGGGGCTGGTAAAGCATGTGCAGTTCATCGCCGACGACGGTGAAGGTAATGACGGGATCGGCCATGGTGACGGATTCTCAGTGACCGGCCTCAGACGGCGTGTTCCAGAGCCTTTCGAGGTCGACGTCCTCGCTGGCTGGCTGCTTGTGGCTGGGCAGGCGATCAACCTGGATCACCATCGGCAGCTCGAAGGCTGTACCGGTTACGACGCAGCAGCCCTGCGACAGACCTGGGATGAGACTCCGCGACAAAGCGTCAAGCGTCGAGATGGTGTTGTCGACAAGATAGAGGTCCCGGTCGTTTACCAGCCTGTGGATGAAAAAGTTGTGTAGCTGCGAAACGATGGTTGGAGAGATATCTGCAGGTCGCTGGCTCGCGATCGTAATGAACATGCCGAACTTACGCCCCTCCTTGATGATTTCCTCGAACTGCTCCAGACGGTAGTCCTTCCATGTCTCAGCTTCGCGCGCCGACTGGTCCGACAGGATGTTGTGCGCCTCGTCGACGATGAGATGGATCGTGCGGTCTGGGGGATTGGCCACCGTGCTCCTGTGGCTGTTGTAGTAGTGCTTGGCGAAAAGCAGCGGAAGGATCTTCTTGATCTCGTTGTTGCAGCGGCGCATTGAAATGACCGTCAGCAGCTGATCGACGGGATGCTCTTCCGAGATGGTCAGCACCTTGCGTAGGCTGGCCAACGACGACTCGACGCGCTTGAGAAGCGGCTGGATGTGTTCGAACTGAACGTAGCCCGCGTTCAGGTCGGAGATCAGCTGCAGGTTGACTCTCAGCACGAGCTGGTCGAACTCATCGAGGTCTTGGACATCCAGCCTATCCACAATGGGTGCGATATGGGCGTTGTATTGGACACCGTCCGGGTCAATGAAAGCTCCGTGATAGTTGAAGCGGCCATTGCGGTACCAGGTGACCTCGCCGAGCATGTTGACCACATCTTGGTTTCCCATCCGCTTCGCGACGGTGCGCATTAGGTCCAGGGTGGCCGGCTTCGCCTCGCCGGCGCAGAAAGACTGCTTGAACTTGGCCTTGGTGTAGGTCACCAATGACGCGGGGTTCGCGCCGAACCGTTGCTTGCCTGAGATGACTCGGTTGAGAAATGGACGCTGCGTGTTGGCAGTGGCTTGAAACAGCAGTGCCATAGTCTCGAGTTCCCAGAACTCCTGCGGTGCCAAGGGGAATCTGGTCGTCGGGTCATTTGTGTCGGGGGTAGTCAGCGTGGAGAGCTGATAGACCATCTTGTTGGCCGCCGGCGCCAGTTGCTCGCCGCCGTACTCGCCATTGAAATCAAGCATGACGAACCGGCTCTTCCCAACGATCAGAGGCAGCTTCTTGTCAAGTAAGACGGTGTAAAGCTTGGCTAGGGTGTTGGACTTCCCGCTGCCAGTGTTACCGAAGATCCCAATGTGGCTGTTGAACAGCCGCCGCCAGGGAAGCCCGACGGCGATCTCTTCCTTGAGCATCTCTCCGATCCTGAAGTCGCCATCCGCTTTGCGGTCAAAGATCGACCTAATCTTCTCCTCCGGCATCAGGTAGGCCGCGTCCTGGATCATGGGCAGGTACTTGATGCCTTGCGTGAAGCCGGTACGGTCGAAGTAGCCGATCGGCCTGGCCTCAACCTTGCGTACGAAGGTCTGCTTTCCGTCCTGCAGCTCCGTGCGGCCCTCGTCCAAGTACTCGCCCTCGACCATGCAGATGATGTCCCGGAAACCGCGCTGGATAGACAGGTATTCGCGGATCGATACACCTCTGTACTTGTCACCCTCGAAGAACAGTGTCTCCTTGCTCGACTGCTCGTAGATCTTCAGAACCACCTTGGTTCCATGGACCGCGGTGACTTCGCCGACCCGGATGCTCATGCCAGCACCCCGGCACCGCCCGTAGGGGCGGCAGCAGCGGGAGCCGTGGCCGCTGCATCCGGCGCACCTACCGCATCCGGCCATGCCAGGATTTTTTTCGTTGAAGGCGGTGAAGTTCATCACCCCATCGTCGAGTACCAGGCACCTCACGTTGCGATGACCCTTGAACTTCTGTTCCATCGACGCGTGTTCCGCGCCGTTGAAGCAGCAGACGAACACCTGCAGGTGCGGGTTGGACAACGACCGCATGACGAGGTTGAGTATGTGCTCGTCAGCGAACGAGAAGCCAAAGGTGATCAGCACAGCATTGGGCTTTTCCAGCTCGTAGCTGAGCAGGCGGAGCATCTGGTAGTAGTGCTCCTCGTAGACCGTCTCGTGGAACTTCCACTTGGTCGGATTCACGATTGGCATCAGCTCGTACTTGGCCCAGAACGCATCCAGCTCGTCGTTGGTAAAGCCCGTGTCGGGCACGACATCGAGCGTGGCCGCCGGATCGTTCAGCGCATCCGAAAACGGCTGCAGCAAGGCACGAGCAGCGGCGTCTAGCAAGTCCTTGCGCTCTTTCAGGTCGTAGTCGACTCGAATCACCTCCTCTTGCTTGCTCCAGTAGATGGAGCCATGCAGGTGGATCAGGTTGATCTGCGGAATGCTGCTCTGGTAGCGCCCGAAGACGCCAGCGTGGCACAAGTAGGACCCGAAGTTCCGGGCCTGCACAATGCGACGCGTGAACCCTCTGGCACCATCGTTCATGACGAAATCGATGTGCCCCTCCTTTATGAGGGCGTCAGCTACAAGCGGGAAGCAGCCGTCGTAGTTGGTTGTGAACACGTTGCAGCGCCTATCCAGAGCCTTGCGTCGCTTCACCATCTCCAGCGCTGTGAGCAGGAAAGTACGGTAGTTCTTGATGACCGTGGCGCCTGGCTCTGTGGTCACTGCATCCAATCGTAGTTCTTCCGCCGGCCGGATGCAGTTAGTGTAGTAGTGCATGAACAGTGGGACGAGTCGTCGGTCTTTCTCAAACTCGAACTTGGTGGCAAGTTCTTCGAGGGTGTAGCGGCGGTTATCGACGCCGGTCTGTACCTGCAACTGCAGGGTCGGGAGTAGACCGAAGGAGGCCCCTGAACCGAACAGGAAGTTGATGTCCTGGTTGTATATGTCTTCGATTGAGATCACCCGCATCCCCCTGCACTATTGTTCCAGTCTGAAATAGTGCCACATCCCGCACTTGCAGCACCCAGGGGGTACGGACAACTTGATGCTCTTGAGGCCGCCATAGAACATGACGAAGCAATCTTTTAAATATTTGCGCCGATAGATAGCAGTAGCCGATATCCGAGCATGAGCGGTCGCTCGGCCACATCACGCCGAACTACGGCCTTCAGCCTGATGGGAGCCTCGGACGAGGCCTAGCCAAACGATACCTTTAGCCCATATCAAGCAGATTTAAGTCGACCGGCGATGCGATGTTCCTGTTGCTGGGACTGTTCGTCAGCTTCGCTGGCATACGCAATTTACGTGCGCCTACTTCGGACTCTTGCAATACCGAGCAGCAGATTAAATGCTTCCCCCTAAACTATGGAGAGGCACCAACGGTAGTCGGACGGCAGTCAAGGCTCCCGGCAGCCATTGCCGCCTTCAATTCTCAGTTGCCCTCTTCCCCTGACGCCAACCATAAGAATCAGGGCGGGCGCAATTTGGATTGTTCTGCCTCCACAGACGAGTTGCCCTCAACATAAAGTTCCATCAAAAATCATGGCCTTGATTGCAAGGTCGCGGTCCGGCAGCGCGAATGCCTTTTCCCAGCCCTGCTGTCTTGGTTCTGGAAAACCGGCGCCTACCCCAAGCACTTGGTCATGATCACGCAAGGCGCGCGGAGATCCCATGACCCTCTACACCACAGACTACCTGGAGTACTACCTCACGCTGGTCGGCTGGATCGTTCACAACGGCATCTGGCACATCTTGGTCGCCAGCGGCGTGTTCGCCCTGCCCTTCGTGTCCATCGTGATCCAAGAATGGCTCCGGGCGCGAACCGAGGGGGCCGACGAGGGGAATAAGGGGGTCCTGTCGGCGGTCCGCATCGAGAACCGCGTATGGGTTGCCATCGTGGTCATCCTGTTCGCCGGCATCCCCTTCATCAACGTCAATCTCTCGACGATCCAGTTCGATGCCTCGCGCTCCACGCAATGCAAGGTGGATGTGGCGACACCGCAGGACACCCGATGGTCCAATGCCTTCACCACGCTCAACAATCAGAGTGCGCAGGTACCGGTTTGGTGGTTCTTCATGCATGCAGTCTCGAAAGCCGTCACGGGCGCGGCCGTGGCCGCCATCCCGTGCGGCACGGACCTGCGGCAGATGCGTATGGACATCGACAGCACACGCATCAACGATCCGGTACTCGCTCAGGAGGTGGCCGACTTCACCCATGACTGTTACGGGCCTGCGCGGGCAAAACTCTTCATGGGGCGGCCAGCGCTCTCCGACACGCAGATGAACGATGTGACCTGGATTGGATCGGCCTACTTCCTGGGAACCGGCGGGTTCTACGACACCTATCACTCGCAGACACCGCGCTCCGCCTGGCCATATAACGCAACGCGCGATGCAGGCCTAGCCCAGGTGGACAACGGAGGCGGCTACCCAACCTGCCAGCAATGGTGGTCGGACGGCGACCAAGGTTTGCGTAGCCGTTTGCTCGTCCAGGTGGATCCCGATCTGCTGTCGCGCATTGGGCGATGGGCGGGTTTCGTCTCACGCCAACAGGCGGACGATGCCATCATCCGCGCGATCGCCGCACCGCGGCAGCAGACAATGAACCAAGGACAAGCCTACGCCGACTACGGCGGTCAGGTGGACATGACGCTGCCCAACATCGTGACGCGCGGCGCAGCTGACGTTGGTCTGGCAGCTGGCTCGATCGGATTCTTCCCTGCAATGGATGTGGTGCGGCAGGCGCTGCCGATGGTGCTGTCGTTTCTCAAGATGGCGATGCTGATCTGCATCCCTCTCGTCCTGCTATTTGGCACTTACGACCTCAAGGCGGTTGTGACGATGAGTTGTGTGCAGTTCGCGCTGTTCTTTGTAGATTTCTGGTTCCAACTGGCCCGCTGGATCGACAGCACCATCCTCGATGCACTCTATGGATGGAACTCTCCGCACAGCAATTTTAATCCTCTGCTCGGACTGAACAACGCCTTCGGCGACATGCTCCTGAACTTCGTGATGGCGTCGATGTTCATCGTCCTTCCGAGCTTCTGGGTTATGGCACTGGCTTGGGCTGGGGTGCGAGCCGGCAATCTAGTAGGAGCGCTAACAGCGGCAACAGGGGACGCGAAATCAGCGGGAGGAAGTAGCGGAAGAAGCGTGATAGGAGGCGCGAAGTCAGTCTTCAAATGAAAATTTACGAATCTTCGCCAGTGTCTCCCATATCGTGACGCCACTCATTTTTGTCATAGAAGCCATATCCAGAATGGCCGTCCCGCCACTCTGGTTTTGATGGAGTCTCTAGTTCAAATCTGCTTACAACCCAAATCAGTGAAAGAGCAGTAGCAATCAACAAGGCAATCCCAAAAGCCACGTACATAGCAAGGCCGAGAATGACGAACTTGACACACCAACTCACGAGTAGTGCAGTTCCCCGAGATGGAACGAAAGCGGCCACCGATTCGTTAACCTGGCTGTCACGCTGTACCAGCCAGCGCCACACCCTCCCCGCAGCACGTCCAGTCCTACGGCTCAGTGTTGGCTTGGAGTAAGAGGTAGCCATCATGGAGCCCTCCTGCAATCATTGGGTCAGGTGAATGGATTCCGGATCGAAAGGCTTTCTTCGATGATGAGGCCGTGGTGCATGTCTTCCGTGTACAGGGTCTGACAACCTTCGATGGCCGCGGCCGCAATGATGCAGGCATCGTAGAACGACAGCTGGTGCCGCTCGACCAACTGCCGAGCCCGGTCGTGTACGTCGACCGTGAGAGGCACAACTTTGCAGAACTCCCGCACCAGCGAAAGAAACTGCCCCACCTCACCCCAGCCCATCTTGAACTTGCGCACACACACGTGAGTGACTTCGTTGAGCACCTGCACGCTGATGATCGGCCGCCGCTGAAGGAGTTTTTCAGCATCATCTGCCTTCGCGGCGTTCTCGGACAACAGATAAAGCACCACATTGCTATCGAGGAAGATCTTGGCCTTACCGCCGACCATTGGCCTCTTCCCGGTTGAACCTGAAATCTGCCGGCAGCTTGCCGCGGAACGCACGCAGCCGCTCCAGCAGAGCTTCCGAACCTGGCTTCTTGCGCACCGCGAAAAGGCGCGGCTCGTCCACGACAATCTCGATGTCGTCACCCTCGCGCAGCTCCAGGGCCTCTACGACGCTTGCAGGCAGTCGCACTGCCAGACTATTGCCCCATTTGGCTACTTGCATGCGGCACCCTCAAAAGATATACATCCATGATGTATATCCTACAACTCCTGAGTGTCTTTGCAACCCCGGCGTCATTGAGGCAGTCGCAACTTTCCAAGCACGTCAAAAGGTTAAAAGGAATGGAAGGGGCAGCAAGGGGAAAGGCTCTACCTGAAAAAGAGGAAAAAGGTTGTCCAAAAAAACCACTCGCATGGATTGCCCCTTTTTGCTTGATGCTGCCTGAACTACCCCTCTATCCCCGCGATGGCTTCATCCTCCGCTTGCGCCTCCTCCTGCTCGTCAGGTCGAGGCGGCTGGGTGTCAGGAGACTCCGGCAGGATAGCCAACCGTGCTGCGATAAACGCCGCGATCTCCGCTAGACCATCATCTGATTGAATGATCGTTCGGTCAACATCAATCATGACAGTGTGTGGTCCAAGGGTTGCTTCCACCTTGTCGATGCGCGTGAGCCAGCACCAATAGATTGGACGGTGCTGAACGTGCAGTGGACCCGCATGAAAGTTGGTGACTTGGAGTTTGACGTCAAGCCCCGGGAGATCACCGATCAATCTTCGCATTGCTTTTGGTTCTTTTTCAAGTGCTGACAATCGTATTTCTTGCTCTCCAACTTTCACCAAACCCCTGCACCAAGCACGATCTCTAGTCGTCAAGTAGAATTTAGGGTCGGCATCATAAACATGCAGAAAGTAGCGGCTGCTGTGAGTATTTTTTTTTCTTCTCAGGGACAAGTAGGGCCAAACGAAGCAAGTCCGCTAAAATTGCACCAGTAGCGGGAGATTTATTCCCTGCGTGCTGGTTTCCATCCAGACCCGCTTGACCTCTAAGGAATTTACATTCGAGCCACAAATGATGCCGCCATCCATATTGGCTAAGCCTTTTATTGGCGACGTACAAGCGATTGACATCCGCGAACAGGTCCGCTCGGAGATACCGCGGTGCTCCTTCAGCAGCATACAGGCCATCACTGCGATAAAGCCGTTCGCTTTGCAGGCAACCAATGGGATTAGGGACGTTGCGTCCGTTCAGCACCTGAAGGAGCGCGAGAGTTAGCGCAGAAACAATACCTGATTCATAGCTTTGAGACTGGTAGCCAGATCCGTGAAGAATTTCCGGCAGTGAGAAAAAAGCCTGCTCAATAAGCATTAAAGATATCCTTTCATTCAGAAAATTCTGCAGGCATTAATTATCATAATCTCTTAATTGATAATATTTGAACGCAGCCATTTTTAACCGGCACAGCTAGCTTTCAACCGTGGGCCGCAAGAAGTCAGGCATCGTCCGAGGATGGAGGTAGAAGATATGGGACACCACCTTATTTAGGAATGCCCTATTCAACACAGTCGAGAAACTCGTCACGTTCGCGGTGACCTGCTCCTTCCGCATCAATTTGCGCCAATGTGGCCGATTGTGGTCGGGCTCCTCCCATTGCAGCAGGCGAACCAGAGCTGTGTGAGCAAACTGCACCCCCTCGTCTCCTGCCACAAAGTGGATGTGGATGTGAGATTCAGTATGTTCCTCCTTGTTTTCGAGATCCCATGCGGTGAACAAAGATTGAACTTCACTGTCTAGGTCGATGCGATTGGCGCCCTCGCTATCGGTGAAGCTCACGCCATCGACAGTCATCATCCACTGTTCCGTGTAGCCTTCCTTTAAGTCATCATCCACTGTTCCGTGTAGCCTTCCTCAGTCTTCTCCGTTTCTACCAGTTTGTGCTTGCGGAACCGAAGATGCACGCCTGCCCCTACGCCAATCGTATAGGCTAGGTCTCCTACCAAGACGCCGAGCAGGTTCTCCTGCATCGCAGTATTCAGCGTGATGTTGTAGTTCTTAGAAGCCTTCTTCATGTGCCGGACTTCAAACAGCGTCCAGACGCTGTAAAACTTCCACGCGACCAGCAAAGGCATACCCACTAGGTCGGCATAGTTTTGTAGACGCTTCAGGTAGTCCGGCTTGAACGACAGGAGCCTATCGTTCTTCGACTTCACCTCGATCAAGACCGGGAACTTGCTTGTCTGGGTCGAAAATTTGGCTAGTAAGTCGGGAACCTGGAACTCTGTTTGGAGGCTATAGGCATCTGATGCTGGTCGAGTTTGTGCAGAAGCTGGCACTTCCCAAGCCAAGCGCACACGACTGAAAATTCGTCCTCGACCGGCAAGCCAATATCCAAGCGCCTAACGCGCTCAGCTACTACGGCGGGATCCGCATCTATTCCTAGCTCTGCCAGAACGTCTTGAATGAGTCTCGGCAGGTCAGACGTAGCTTCCAGCGTCTTCTTGGTCTCTGGTTCTATCTCCAAGGTGCCCCCCTTAACGATCTACTTCTAAGAATAGCCTCTTAACCCGACTCCGTGCTTGAAAGAGCAGGGCCTGCTGGCACCTTGTCTCGTGTCCAAAAGCGATCCGCGACAGTCCTTCTCTTTACGTTTCAATCACTTATGGGTTGAGACCCACCGATTGCCACCTAGAGAGCAACTTTCGTCTATGATCCGTAAGGCAACGATAAATTTTCTGTCGTTGTCGATCCGTAGCTTAGGAGGTCATATGGCAAGTCCATTTTTGGATAGTAAGCTTCATACCATTGCTCGTCATCTCAAGCAGGTGGATAACCGAGTGGACGTTGACAAGGAAATTGAGTACCTGAACAAGACTTACAACTTTGTGCAGCAGGAGCACTTTGAAGATTTTCGTAAAGATGTGAAGGATTTGTACGAGTTCGAACGCGACAGAAAGCTGTCTAGGGTTAGCACTGTTGGATTTGCCAGATTCAAATTGGATCAAGTGACTGGCAACGCGGCCCTTGAATCGCACGATGCGGCCTTGGATGACCAGCTCGGGGTAGTTACTGTATAACCTAGTGCACCAATGACAAAAAAGGGGCCGATGGCCCCTTTTTAACTACTCCTGCCTGCCACTGCGGAACGCAATTTAGAGAATTCAGACGAAATCAGCCACGGCAGCTATTTTGAATGTTGGAGCACTTGAGGGCCCCGAATTCGAATGGAGCCTCTTGCCATTTTTCTCTGTAAACTCGGCGACAGACGGAACCAGCGCAATTCATGCTAGGCGATCCGAATGACACTGGCGCCTCGGAAGCGCTGTTTCCGCCGTCAACAGCCAAAACATCGTCCCTTGCACGTAACCGTGGTTAGACCTGTACCGCAGTCACCGAACATCTTGCCTTGCAAGCGCGTCATAGCCCTCCTCCCGTGATCGCAAGCAGCGTGCACCGGCCCCCTTCTCCACCTACGCGGTCAACTGCGCCCGATCCACATCCAGCCGGTCGATTAACCGGGAAGCAAAGAACGCTGCTCCCTGCACCAGCGCCTCAATCGCATCCATAGGCACGCAAGCGGTCAGCAGATAACTCGTGTTGAGCAGACGCGCGCTCGACAGCGAGCACAAACCATCGATGGTCCGACAGCACCTTCATGCACATCATCTTCAGCATGAAATTAAGCGTGCCAGCCATGCTGGTGGAACCGGACCCGAGCGGAGGCGAAGCAGGTTCGCAACAGATTCGGCAACGCTGATTCGCCTATAACCCCAAGCTGCAGACCTTAATCAGGGAACTGAAGAAGACTTCCTCTCTTCCAGCCGGGCACGTGCGATCCCTGCTTGCCAGTACATCGAGAAAAGTTCGATCAGTTGAGGGTTGGTCATTCCCTGGACGCGTGGAACCTTGAAGATGATCCAGTCTTGTTTGGCGTTGTACCAGGAGCGCCCGACGCTATGCCAAGCGCTGACCGATCGGGCGTCCTTGAGTGGGACGTCATAGTCACTGGACAGATCCACGAAGAGAATCAGATTCTCACCACGGTGACTGCCAGCGCCGACCCGGTAATTTTCGATCGCCGTCCACGGGATCGGCTGTGTGACGGCTGAGTACTGAAGTCCGTGGGCGCTGAGCGTCAAGAAGGGAAGTTTTCTGCGTCGCCCGAGCCCACGGGCGAGCATCCCCAATGCGGCCGCCATGGCTATAAACGCCAAGGCAAAGACGATGTTGCTCCGAAGCATCGCCATGCCGGGAAGTGCACAAAGCAGCGCCAATATCCAGAGCAGCGCGCTCGAAAAACCACCTCCTTCATAGATGGTGAGCGTCTCACGCCCCCGAGCTGCCATCTCGAGTAATTCGGCTTGGGACGGACGGTGGTCCTGGCTTACGCCGTCGTGCATACAGACCTCTTGTCTCATGGATTGGTTGACCCGTTCCAACACTTCATCTTGGCGTTCAAAAGGCTGTTTGACGTTTAGAAGGGCCTAAAAATAAGACGAACGACGCGGAACATTCCCCACCCGGCATAAGCCGCAAACCATAGCGAGCCAGAGTGGCACCGCCTTGAAGGCCGGGAAGAAGCAGGCAACGAACAGGGATCTACCCAATCAGTCCCTGCAGCTACAGCAGACGGAGACGGAAGGCGAATGGATCAACTATGTCTGTAGAGCTCGCCCCCGACCGGTGCAGGCCCAATGCACGTCGAGATCATCTCCGCAGCAGGTCTGGCACAGACGAGAGCAACATCGCCACGCCCGACGCGGTGAGTAGCCCCAGCACAACCTGCCGAAAGGTCGCCTCGCTCAGGCCGACGTACAGTCGAGCACCAAGCAAGGTCGGTACGAGCATCGCAGGAGCCACGATGGCGAACAGCGGCAGCATGTCCCGCGTGACCGCCCCGGTGCCTAGGTAGGTCGCCATTGTGACCAGCAGCATCGACAAGTTGAAGTTCTGGATCACGGCGCGCTGCTGGTCCTTCTCGTAGCCGCGCAGCGTGCACCACAGCGTGGGCAGCGCGCCGGTGAAGCCGCCAAGGCCGCCCATGACGCCACCGGCCAGTCCCACGACCCCGTCGGCCACACGTCCGCCTTTGCGAATGTGGGGTAGCTGCTTGGCCATCAGCATCGCGGGGCACCACAGCACCAGCAACGTGCCCAGGATCGCCTTGAACATGGCCATATCGATCCGCGGCAGCAAGGCCACGCCCAGCGGAATACCCGCGAATCCGCCCAACACGAAAGGCAACAACACGCGCCAGTCAAAACCACGTCGCACCGATGCCACGGCCAACAGTTGCCCTGTCAATGCACCGAATACGGCGAGCGCCGCGGCAACGCGCGGCTCCAACGCCCAGGCCCAAAACGATATCGCTACCAGACTGAACGCAAAACCCGACAAGCCCTGCACGAAGCCTGCCACCACGGCACCGATCACCACCACCCAAAACACCTCGTCCACGTACCCGTCACTCCGATTCGCTACGCGCTGCGCTCACCCCACATCTTGCCTCGCCACAGCGTCATATCCCAGCTCTCGCGACTGCAGGTACCGCGCACCCGGTCCTTTTGCCAGGTGTACGTCCAACTGCGAATGATCGACCTCCAGCCGATCGATACACGAGCTGGCAAAGCACTCCAGGCCCTGCCCTAGCGTCTCAACCGCATCCACGGTCACGCAAGCGGCCAGCAGATAGGTCGTATTGAGTTGCAGACGCGCGCTCGACAGCGAGGCACAGACCATCGCGTGGTCGGACAGCACCTTCATGCACATCATCTCCAGCATGGAGGCGTGGGTCGGATTGACCTTGCCGGCCATGCTGGAGGAACCCGGCCCCACCGCGGGCAGTAACAGCTCGCCTAATCCGCATGCGGGCCCCGATCCCAGTAGCTCGATGTCGCGGCAGAGCTTCAAACACACCACCGAGATCATGACCAACCCGCTCCACACCGTCAGCAACGCCGTATCCACCACTTGGGCCGCGCATGGCTGCGGCGCCGACTGAAACGGCATGCCCGTCAGCGTACGCAGCTCCTCCGCAAAGCGTGTCCCGAAGCCCGGATGGACTCCTGCGCCGTTGCCCACTGCACCGCCCCCTTGAGGGAGCACTCGCAGCGTCTCGCAGGCGGTCGCCAGATGGGATTGAGATCCGCGCAGCAAGGCGGCGAATCCACGGAACTCCATGCCTACCGTCGTGCAATGCGCGTCGCGCAGAAAGGTGCGACCGACCTTGGCTGTCTCATGATGCCTCGCTGCGAAGAGGTCCAGCGCCGTCACCAAGGTCTCCAGCGATGAAGAAAACGAAGCCTGTAGTTCGCGGGCCAGTGCCATATGCACCACGGTCGGCCAGCTGTCGTTGGACGACTGGTTCCGGTTGACGTGGTCGAGCGGATGGATTTCGGCAACCGCCCCGATGTCGGGTGACCCGGCCTTGGTCTCGGCCATGAGCTCGGCCGCCCGGCACGCGATCACTTCGTTGACGTTGATGTGGGTCTGGTTGCCATCGCCTGCCTGCCACATTCCGAGTGGGAAATGCGCGTCCCACGCCCCTGCCGCCACTTCCTGCGCAGCAAGTGCAATGGCGTCGGCAATAGGCACCGGCAGTTCCTGCAGGTGCGCATTGGCCCGCGCGCTCGCCTGCTTTTGCAGCCCGAAAGCGTGGATCAGGCTGCATGGAATCCGGCCCAGGCCGCTCGGATAGTGCATGAGGGCATCGGCCGTGTAGGCGCCCCATTTCGGATCGACCATTCTTGGCTCCTTCAATCCGGGATATCGCGGGTAGCGAGCACCATGATCACCTCGACCGCGCCGCCACCGGGCAACGACGCCACGCCCACCGCCGTGCGAGCGGGCAACGGTGATTGCGGCAGCACGTCCTGCAGGCAGGCCGACGCCGCATCCATCACCCGCACGTGGTCTCGGAAGTCTGCGGTACTGCTGATGAAGCCCTGCAGCGTGACGACCCGATCGACCCGGTCCAGGGTGCCCAGCGCCTTTTGCGCCGCGCGCAGGAGCAGCAGCACTGCGGCGGCAGCCGCCCGTTCGCCGATAGGTACGTCCTCTTCACTCCGCAGTGGACCGGCGATGATGGCACCACCCCGCCGCCCCACCACGCCGCTGGACACCCAGCAATCGCCAATCTGGAAGAAGCTGCTGTAGCGGCCCGATGGCTTCAGCTCAGGCTCGCCCGCCACCAGTGCATCGAGCCTTCGGTCGGCTGCGCAAACAACGTGGTTCATATCCACTGCCCTCCCCAATCTGTTTCCAACAGCGCTTGGCCACCCACCCAGCAGCCCTCGGCCTCTTGGGTCACCGCGGGCATGCGCACTGTGATCTGAGAGGGAGATCCCATCGCCTCGCCCTGCCGGACGGTGACCACCGCGGACCTAGGCCCCACCAGCGCCATGCGGCGCAATCCCCAGGCCAAGGCAGCGGCAGCGATGCCTGTCGCCGGGTCCTCCAGATAGCCGGACGCCCTGGGAAACTGTCGCGCACTGCAATGCACCTCCCGCGGTTCGACGCGGGAGACGGCATAGGGATACAACCCGGTTGAACCAATGCGCTCACAGACGATGGGTACCTGCTCCGCATTGACGCGCAGGGCGTGCAGGGTTTGCATGCTGTCCAGCCGGATGAGCGTCTTGGCCCGACTGGTGGAAGCATTCAATACGCCATCGACGACCTGCGACGTTCTGAGCCCCAGGCACTGCACAATCGAACGGATGTGCCCCTCGCCCAGCAACCGCATGCAAGCCGGTGGCTGGCTGATTTCGATGCGACCGTCCACCCTGCGCCCATGCACCGTCCCGCTGGCCGTGCGGATCGCGACCGGCTCTCCGTCCCAACGGTCCTGCGCATGCAGCAGCCACAGCGCGGCGATGGTGGCATGGCCACACATTTCCATCTCGTGCATCGGCACGAAGTAGCGCATTTCCCAGCGATGCACACCGTCGCTGCACGCGGTCACGAAGACGGACTCGTGGCCGCTGGCACGCGCATGCGATTGCATCTCGGCACCGGTCATGGCCTCGGCGTCCAGCCAGACCGGCGCGGGATTGCCGCCGCGTGGATCGCCATCGATGGTGAAGACCCGCACCAACGGTGCCCGGGTCGATGCATGGCTTGGACTTGGGGAAACCCTATGCTGGGAGTGCATCGTGCTCACTCCACCTTGGCACCGACCGCGCGGGCGATGCCGCCCCACAGGGCGATGTCGGCGTGGATCCGCTGCGCGAACGCCTGGGGCGTTCCGGCCACCGGGGCCACGCCGCGGGCGAGCAGATCGGCCCGGACTTCCCGGTCCTCCAGCACCCGGCTCAGCGCCGCGTGCAGCCGCTGGATCACTGGCTCCGGTGTCGCCGCCGGTGCCATGAGGCCATACCAAAGCTCGGGACGGAAACCCTGCATGCCCGCCGCCGCGAAGGTGGGAAGGTCCTGGAACACGGCCGAAGGCTCGGTGATCGCCAGGGCCTGCATGCGCCCGGCGCGCACCTGCTGCACGAGCGCCGTCGGGTTGTCGAACAGCACCTGCACCTGCCCGGCCATGAGATCGGTCTGCGCCGGTCCGGCGCCCCGGTAAGGCACATGCGTCATCTCCACCCCTGCTCGCTGCTTGAACAGTTCCGCGACCAGGTGACTCGCACTGCCGTTTCCGATGCTGGCGTAGTTGATCGTGCCCGGGTGGGCCTTCGCATGGGCGATGAATTCTGCCGGGGTTCGCCCAGGGAACCCTGGCGCAGTGACCAGCACGAAGGGAGTGGTACCCAGCAGGCCGATGGGCACCAGGGCGTTGGGGTCGTAACCGAGTTTCGGATACACCGCCTGGGCAGAAGCAATGGTCGTTGTCGTGGCAGCAATCAACGTGTAACCGTCTGGCGTGGCCTTGGCGGCGGAGGCCGTGCCAACGGTTCCGCCAGCACCGGCGCGGTTGTCGATGACGATGCGTGCAGCAGGTCCCAGGGCGGCCTGGAGTTTCGGGGAGATCGACCGAAAAACCACATCTGTGCCCCCGCCGGCAGGAAACGGGACGACAATGGTGATGGGTTTGCTAGGGAAATCCTGCGCGTTCGCGATGCGGGAAGTAGCAGATGCCAAAGCGAGGCATGCCGACAATATGCCGAGGCGCCAAAAGCGCTGAGATCGAAGAGTCATAGCAGTTCTTTCAAAAAAACGCAGTGGATGAAACGCTGCAATTAATTCTTCGCGAACACTGAGTGGAGCGCACATCCGATTGCGACATCACTCAGCACAATCGCGACAAGGGATGGATATGCAACAAGAATTGGGACCGCAGGGATTGCGGGTGTCTCCCTTTCGGGAGCAGTTGCGCCATGGCTCTACGCTGGTGGCGAATCACCGGCAGGGCTATGCAGCGTCACCTCACACGCACGATTGCGACATGCTGTTCGTGCCGATGCAGGGACGGTTCGAGATCGTGGATGCATGGGAGCGCAGCCTGCAGTCGTCGCCTGGCGACTTTTTGTGGCTTGCTGCAGATGCGGCCCATGCCACATCTGCCCAGACGTTTCGGCAGACGCACCTCGCGATCTATGTCGACCCGGAACTTTGGTCTGCTGTCTTGGAAGCACAGGCCATCGTCCGACCCTCGCAGGGCCTGCGAACGGGAAGTGCAGCACTGGGCGCGCTCTCGCGTCGCCTGCTCGACATTGCAGTACATGGTCGCGAGATCGATACCACCGCTTGGTGCGGTGCGGTGGTGATGGAAGCCGCGCGACTGTGTTCGCACCCGGTTCGGAACACCGAACCGCACCCTTCGCGGCACATCGCCAGCCTGCTTGCCGACCACATTGAAACCGACCTGGATCAACCACTCGCGCTGGATGCGTTCGCACGCACTCAGCGGCTGTCGCGCCGCCAGGTCGAGCGCTACTTCCGCCTGCAGTACGGCCACTCGCCCCTGGAGTTCCAACAAAGCAAGCGTCTGCTGCGCGCCAAGTACCTGCTGGAAAATACAGACGAATCGGTGCTGTGCATTGCGCAGCAGGTGGGCTGGGAGTCCGGCTCTTACCTGGCACGGATCATGAGGAAATCCTTCGGGATGTCCGCTTCGGAGTTGCGTGCGCACACAGAGCGCAGCGCCTGCGCACCGCGTACGAAATAACGCACAAGCGTTTCAGGGAAGCCTGATTCAAGCGGCAGCCGCCGACGCATAACGTCGGGGCTGCGAGCAGTCCGACGCACCGTTGTTTGCCATCGCGCCCCTGCTCGGAAGCCACTGCGGCGCCGAGAGCGCTGCCACGTGGTCACTTTCCGCGCGACCGCAGAGGACAGCGCCCATGAAACGCATCAACGATATCGTGGAACCGGAAATCGCCTTGGTCCATGCACCGCAGGCGCAGCAGGCGCTGCGCAACGCCTATCGCGATTGCATCGAAAGCCTGCGACGTATCGAAGAATTTTTCGACGCCTTCAGCACGATGGCTTGGCATCCTGACGCCCGGCGCATCTTCTTTCACAACTGGCGCAGTCCGGGGATCGGATCGGCCAGTTTCTGCGCCCTGGCCTTCCGCGTGCTCGAACAAGCCGAGCACGCACCACAGGATCGCCAAGTGCTCTTGTTGCGAACGGCGGCCCGTGTGTCCGAGGTGTCGCGCGAAGACGTGGGCATCGGCACGACCAACCACCAACTGCTGTACGACCGCTTCGCCACCGGCCTGACCGGCGACGACCAATGGAAGCTGGATCGGTACCGCATGTCCGGCGCCAAGGCATATCTCAATGCCTCGCGGCGCTACCGGGAAAACGGGGAAGATCTCGGGGTGGCCATCATCCGTTCGCTGCCGGAAGAGCTTTACAACCACGGTGAATTTGCCTATGCCACGCCCTGTTTCGTGGCTTGGCGCCGTGATCGGCTGGGCCGAGGCCAGGAAGGAGTCAAGGAGGATTTGCAGTTCCTCCACGATCACCTGGGCACCACGGAAAGCGGACACTTCGCCGCTCTGGTGCGCGGCATGGAGGACTACTTCGCCGTAGCACAACGGGAGCCTGACTGGCAGTTGCTATACCAAGCGAGCCGGCAGTTGATCGAGAACATGGCGACCCACTACGGGCTGCTGATGCAATACATGCAAGCGGCTCACCCCCGATCCGAACTGGAAGCGGTGGCCTGATCCACGCGCAGCCGCCAGCGCCCCGATGTACGGCATGTTCTCGCAAATTCCTTGCGTCCGAGGAGCGCCCGCATGCACACCCGCTGGAAGATTCTCGCCGTGTCCACGGGCGTGCAGCTGTGCGCGGCGCTCGGGACACAGAGCATCGGTGCATGGGGTGTGTTCGCGCAGCAGCGTTTCGGGCTCACCCATGCCCAGCTCGGCCTGCTGGCCACGCTCTGCGGCGCCATCACCATCCCCGGGCTGTGGCTGGCCGGCTACGCCCTGGACCGTCACGGAGAGCGCTGGCCGGTCGCCGCTGGCGTGTGCATCGTGGCCGCTGCCATGGCCTTGCTGGGACTGGCCGAAAGCTACCCCGCCTGCCTGGCCGCGATGGTGCTGCTGGGCCTGGGCTACAGCCCCATCCAGCCGGGCAGCAGCCGGGTCGTCCACGGCTGGTTCCCGCCGGCGCAACGGGGACTGGCGATGGGCATCCGCCAAGCAGCGTTGCCCCTCGGAGGGGCACTGGCAGCGCTGCTCTTTCCTGCGCTCATCGGCGCACGGGGCTGGATGGATGCGATGGGCAGCGCAGCGCTCCTGATGGGGCTGGCGGGTGGGGCATTCGCCTGGGTTCATCGCCCGGCACCGATTGCCGCACCGCATGCTGCCCCGCGTGCCGGCCCGGCCGGGCACGCCACGTCGTTGCCCATGGTAGTCGGCGCCCTGCTGGTCCTGGGCCAGACGGCCATCAGCGTGTACTGGGGACTGTTCGTGGCCCATGTCTTCGCGCTGCCGCTGACAACCGCGACAGCGCTGCTATTCCAGGCGCAACTGGCCGGAGCCGTGGGCCGCATCTTCCTGGCACGCGCCAGCGATCGGCATCCCGGCCAGCGATGGATGAGCGTTGGTGGATGCGCATGGGGATGTGCGGCCGTCATGGCCTGCACCGCACTGCTCCCCGCCTCGGTGCCGCTGACATGGCTGGTCAGCCTGAGCTGCGCGGCCGGCTTCTTCGGCTTTGGCTGGTATGGGCCCTGGGTGGTCTGGCTGGCGGAATCCGCGCGGGCAGACCAGACCGGCCGAGCACTCGGCGCAGCCATGGCCATGAACCAGGTGTCGATCGCCCTGCTTCCGCTAGCGTTCGGATGGAGCGTCGATCAGATCGGCGGGTATCGCCCGGCATGGTGGGCATTGTCAGCCAGCACTGTCATCGCTGGCTTGCTGTGCGGATGGACAGGGAGAACAACCCAGTCCATTGCCAAGCAATGAGACGTTCGTGCATCGCACTCTATCGGCATCGCGCGGTGCCCGATTGGTGCCGGACAGCAGGGAAGGACCTGCGCCACCCTGCGGCTGGGTTCGCCATCTCGGTGCAGCCCCATCCTGCCGACGGGCCTGCATGTTCAATCTTTTCCAACGCTCGCGGGTGAAACGCCCAAACGCATCGGCTCTCGTGGCCACGCCGCCCTCCGCGGCCCCCTCCGGCCTCGTGTCGCCGCAATCGGCGCAGGCCCTGCTCGCCACGGCCCGTCGGCAGCGCCTCATCGAGCACATCTGGCAGCGCACCTCGCTCTCGCGTGCGCAATTCGACCATCTCTACCGGGGGCCGCTGCAGCGCTACGCCGAGTTGGTGCAACAGTTCCCCGCTTCCGAGAGCCACCACCACGCGTACCCGGGCGGCATGCTGGACCATGGCCTTGAAATCGTGGCCTATGCGCTGAAGCTGCGGCAGTCGCATCTGCTGCCCGCTGGCGCCACGCCCGAGGCCCAGGCCGCCCAGGCGGAGGCCTGGACCGCTGGCGTGGCCTACGCTGCGCTGGTGCACGACCTGGGCAAGATCGCGGTCGACCTGGAGGTCGAGTACGGTGATGGGAGCGCATGGCATCCATGGCACGGCCCGCTGCTGCGCCCGTATCGATTCCGCTATCGCGCCGGGCGCGAATATCGCCTGCATGGCGCGGCTACCGGGTTGCTCTACGTGCGCGTGCTGGACCGGGACATCCTGGACTGGCTCAGCGGTTTTCCGGACCTGTGGGGTCCGCTGCTCTACGTCCTGGCGGGTCAGCACGAACATGCCGGCGTGCTGGGCGAACTGGTCGTGCAAGCCGATCAGGCCTCGGTCGCGCAATCGCTGGGCGGCGATCCCGCCAAAGCCCTGGCTGCCCCTCGCCACGCCCTGCAGCGCAAGCTCCTCGACGGACTGCGCTACCTGCTGCGCGACCAACTGAAGCTCAACCAGCCCGAAGCCTCCGATGGCTGGCTGACGCAGGACGCCCTCTGGCTGGTCAGCAAGACCGTCTCGGACAAGTTGCGCGCGCACTTGCTGTCGCAAGGCATGGAGGGCATCCCCACCAGCAACCTGGCGGTGTTCAATGTCTTGCAGGAGCATGGCATTGCGTTGCCGACACCCGATGGCAAAGCGATCTGGCGGGCCACGGTCCGAAGCGACGGCGGCTGGTCCAAAACGTTCACGTTTCTGCGCCTCTCCCCTGCCCTGGTCTGGGATGCCTCCGAGCGGCCGGAAGCCTTCCATGGCCAGGTGACGGTGGTGGAGACGGATATGAAGGACGATCTGGCGCCGGTGGCAGCGGCGGATCATCCAAGCCCCTCAGCATCTCCGCCGCAGGCGCCTGAAAGCGAAGCCGCTGGCCGCCCACCCACCGCCGCGGCCCTCCCCTTCCCATCGGCCCCACCGCCGCACGATGGAATCGATGCGCTGCTGGCGCTGATGCAGCCGGACGCGAAAACGCACGAGGACGCGCCGCAAACGCCCTTCGAAACTGTCGCGCCGGCCATCACTCCGCATGGTGGAGGCACGGCATCCACCACCGACTGCGCTGGCCTTCCCGCCGATGGGCAAGCCACACCATCGGGCAGGCATTTCCTGAGCTGGTTGCGGCACAGCATCGTGAGCCGCCGGCTCGTCATCAACGATGCCAAGGCGTTGGTGCACACGGTGGCGGACACCGCCTACCTGGTCAGCCCGGGTGTCTTTCAGCGCTATGCGCAGGAGCATCCAGATGTCGTCGCTTTAGCCAGGCAAGAAAAACTGCCCGAGTGGCAGTGGGTGCAAAAGCAGTTTGAAAAACTGCGCGTGCATCGCAAGCAGCGCGACGGACTGAACATCTGGACATGCGAGGTCGCCGGTCCTCGCAAAACGCGCAGGCTGCATGGCTATCTGCTCATTGACCCCTTGATGGTCCTGCCGCAATCCCTTCCTGGCAATCCGTATCTCGTCTTGAAGGAGCCGGCGCCAGAATCGGAGGCTGATAAGGGCGAAGCAGCCGTCCAGTGCTGACGCTTTCCACAAGTAGCCATTGGATGGCAGCGCGCACATTCAGGATGCGCGATAGCGCCCTTGCGCCGGTCCGGCCACAAAAGGGACCAGCAGCCGAGGTATCCCTACCTGGCCCGCCCGGTGGATAGCCATCGGCCCGAACGTTGCTGGTCTTTGTTGTCGGCCTGCTCGGACCTCGTCACCGAGCTGCGGGATGTAACGACCCATCCGACATCCATAGATTGCCGCGGACCATCGAGCGCCTCCATCGGGTCACCCCTGACCGGCTTGTAAGAAGTCACTGACTGCTTTGTAGGGTGGATCGCACGCACGCCTGATTGCAGTCACACCAATCAAAGCGAAGGGCCTTGCGCTCATTCGCACTCGAAATCAATGTCGATCAGATGCTGGTCGCGGTCCTTGCGCGTCGTCGCCGTGCAAGACCTGACGTCGTCGCCGACGCGCTTGTAGATCTGCACCGCGCCAAGGGCGCCGTATTCGCACACCAGGTAGATTCCATAGGGATTCCTGCTCTCAAATTTCCAGACGCCCTCTGAGACCCCCGATGATTCCTGCTCATCGCCACCGTCAGGGATCAGCGAGGCCAAATCGCGAGGGTGCCCTGAAAAGACACCCATGGAAAAGAATGGCAAAGACCCGTCTCCCTTGAGGATGGCCTGGGTTCCTTCCGGTACATCCTGGGTTTGCAGGACCGTCTCTGAAACAGCCAGTGTCGTTGGACACTTCAACGTGTCCTTGGCAAACGCTGCACCGCATAGCAGCACCCCAGCCAACGACATTGCCGCGATCGCAGCGGTTGAAAAACGTTTGGATGACACGCGATGACTCCTGATGCGTTGGGCTTATGGGTTGGAGGGCGAGGACGACAACAGATTCGTGAGCGGAAGCGAGTGCGCCGGGCCGCCTGGACGGCACTGGCGAAGTCGCTCGGTCTCCGTGGCGACCTGGGCTGGCTCCCAGGTCACCCGGATCAACGCGTACCGATGCGGCATCGCCCATTGATTCGGACCGGTATCGATCGCGCTGTATCCAGTCAGGCAGTCCGAGGCGGACCTGGCTACCCTTGCCGCGCTCAGTGTGCGGTAAGAACCTGCGACGACGGCCTGCACCTGCGGCGGCGGAGGTTCCTCGGAAAACACCTGCTGTTCGGTATCCCACTTCAGCTGACGAGCAAGCACGTCATCTGCAGCATCATCGTCAGGCGAGAAGAACAGCGAGACGTAGACCGGGGCACGGCGCTTGGGGATCGCGACCCAGGATACGTGAGGGCCCTGCGGCTCGACCTTGGACCACGCCACTTTCAGATCACCCGATACCGCGGTCAACAGGGCGTGCTGACGTTTCGGATGCTCGAACCCCGCAGTCTGCGTCACGAGCAGTGCATACGCACCCGTTTGCTTGCCCGGCTCAAGCGGCACCGCGCCGGCGGAGACGGCGACCTGATGCTCCTCCAAGCCCGTCGTCCAGACGCGTGGCAAAGCCGCTCCGAAGAATGCGATGGGTTCAGCGGTGTGCGTCTGCGCATCGGCTCCCCATGCCGGCGCGCCCGACGCGTACCACGTCAACCTGACCGGTCCATGCGTGTCAACGCCCTTCTTCGCGTGGCCTTCTGCAGACTCTGCTTCCGATGTCCTCGCGACCAAGCGCACCTCAAAGGGACATGCGGCGTCATCGCATGGGACGAGAGCGAGCTCGTAGGTCGAACGGCGTCCGCCATCCACGCCAATATCCGCGGGAAGTGACTCCAGCACCTGGCGGCTTGGATCATCGGGAGCGCACGCATCGACGGATCCCAGCATCTCCACCACTGGTAACACACCCATCATCATCGCAGGCACGATCGCCCTGCTAACATACTGGCCTGGAGACAACCTATGCCGAATCCATCGACGCACGCAGTCCTGCACCACCTAGCTCCTTGCGCCTGAGAAGTTGCCTGGCTTGAGCCATCCGACCCCGTCAAGCAGACCATCATTTCCTCCTCGCATGCCTCGTTGGCGATAAACCACCTGCAGTCGATGGCGTCCCAGCCGCCGTCGAGTGGATGCGATGCGCGAGGCGATGCGCGGTGCATCCGTCGACCAATGGCAACCCCACGAGCAGAAAATCGGCAGGCTTTCGCTCATCGGGGAGAAGGGCTTGCGGTGTAGAGATCCGATGCGACACGAGGCGGGTGCACGACGAGGGTGCTGTACCCGCGGTAGCTACCGGTCTTGAGCTGGTCGGTCACCCAGACGATCCACTCGGGTGCTTGTCCCTTGCCATGGTCGATGATGCCCACCACCTCCAACCGGAAGAACTGCTCCGGGGTGTCCACTTGCACGGTGCTGCCTTCGGATCGAACGTCGCCGGGCAGCAACGCACTGAGCGTGCGCTTGCTGGCATCAGTGCGATTGTGCAGCGATGAAGGGAATGAGCGCAGGTCCAGCTTTTCGTACAGGGTTTTGCCCTCTTCGCCGGAGGCTGCGGCCTTCTGCGCGACGACGGGCTTACCCGCAATAATGCGAATGCCGTCGCACAGCCGATATTCACTTCGAATCTCGAAGTTGCGAGTCGATTCGACTGGCTTGCTTGTCGACAACAGATCCGAATACTCCAGGCAGTTCTTGGCCGAAGCGCCGTTGTCGAACGCGAGCGGCGTGCGCCCGGCCGGCAGGGTTGCTTTGAGGTTTTGCAGCGCCGAGAGCAGTTCCGGGTTGATGACATGCACCACACCAGCGGCGTTGTCGGCAGCAGCACTGGTGTTGGCAGCATGCAAAGCACCGGTCACCATCACCACGGCGGCAAGGGCTATCGCCCGTTTCATTCGCAGCGCTCGCGCAAGCAGCAAAGGGATCAATCCAGGTTCATCGGCTGTTCGGTGACATGCCTGAGCAGGCAGGGATGCAGGTGGTCCTTCGGATAGATCCACGGTGCCTCTTCCTCCGTGCCCGCCGATGCCAAGCCGAGATCACGGTCAATCGCATCGAAATAATACTTTTGCGACAAGCCATCCAGCTGGGAGATCACATGCTGGGGAATCGGGGTGCCGTCGGGCTGCCGGCTCCAACCGGTCTTCTGGATGGTGAACGATCTCCAGATCGGATCGGTATTGAAGTTCGTGGCGCTGGAGGACAAGGCCACGTAGTCTGTGCCGTCTTCGTCCTTGTACTTGACGACCTCGCGCAGCACCCTGAAGGATGGTACGTCCTCGATCTCATCGGGATTGCGGCGATCAAGAATGTAGAAATAGAACATTGTCTGACTGGCCAGATCGTACTGAATGATCAGTTCGTCCGACCCCGGATGCAGATAGTTCTCCAGCGTTCTGCGGTAGCGTGAATCCGGAGAGGGATGGCTTTTCTGAAAATTCAAGAACGACGTCAGCGTCGCCGACTGGCTTCGAGCCTCGGCCAGCGCCTCTTGATACTCCCGATCAATCGCGCGGTTAGCGAGGATGTAGTTGATATCCTGCACCAGCGCTTTACCGTGGTCGTCGCAGAAACGCTCGAATGCCAGTGGGGACAGCGAAATTGCAGCAAAAATACCAGTCGGATCCATGTTGACCTTCGATGACGGTTTGCACCAGGCAGCGGCTGCGCACGGGCCAAACAAGTGTCGTGCAAGCACATGCATTTCTTCAAGAAGACGAGCGAGAATGACCACGCCCTACCCCGTCTTTTTCGGCTATCGCATGGGCCCCAGCAGATTAAATAAAACGGCCTGTACACGCTACTGGAGCGATCAGCATGACTGGCTGTCCGAGATCAGTCTCTCAAAAACCGATTCGGATGAACTCCTACTCCAATCGAGTGACCCCTCATAGCTAGGCCTGCACCAATTGCTGCAATTGCACGGAACTGGGAAAGCTTCGCACGCGATAGCGCGGCGGATAGAAATCTGGCTGCAGCTCCATCAATGCACCGACAACTTCGACCGCCTGGTTCCACTGCGCCACCACCACATCGGCATCGCCTTCCTCGTTAGACGTGACGAAGGCGATGCGGTCGGCCTTAGGCAGCAGGATGTCTACATCTTCGGTCCAGGTGGCGAGCGAGAATTGATGGCCGCTCCCGTCGTTTTCCTTGTACAAGCGGTAGGACGCGACAAAGATGTCCAGCTGTTCGGCCTTGTGCACCGCCTGCAGCAACTCGTTCTGCATCGCATAGTTGGAGGCGTCCATCATGCGCCGCAGGTCGCCTTGGCGACGCAGATGCTGGGGCTGCGACAGCGCGAAGGGCACGATGCGGCGCTCTTCGTATGTGTAGGCTAGCGCGGAGATGCAGCGCCCTTGACTGGCGGCTTCGATGCTCAGTTCCAGCATGGCCGCCATGGGCGCTTCGTCGCGGTCGCCGACGACCAGCAGGCAATCGCGGGTGGGCAGCATGAACACAGGGCGCCCCCTGACCGCTACGCGCGCGATCACGTCGGGCAACAGCACGCGGCTGGTATCGTAGGCGTCCTGCCAGGCGCCCCGGAACACGCCTGGGGCCACCTCCACAAAGCGGTCTGAGGTGGCGTCGCGCAGGTTGTCATGTGCGATGGCCAGGCCTTGTTCCAAGGTGATGCCCCATTCTTGATTCGGCCCCTGCAACAGGGGGGAGACAGACTCGGCGCGGTCGACGGCCAGCAACTCGACGCAGTCGTCGGCGATGTCGCGGAAGACGACAGTGAACGCGGCATCGGGCCCGTGCTCGCGGCGGTGAACCAGCCGCATTTCCTCTAGCATGGCGCGGTGGCGCAGCACCGGCATCAGTGTAGGCCGCACCTTTTCGAACGTCATGGCCTGGCTTTCTCCGTTGTTCCCTTCCATGAAGGCGGCGACATAGCTGCGGATCGCTTCGTCCCGGCCACGGTGGTCGGAATTGCTGTAGGTTTGATACAGGTTGTGGAGATTGATGGTGCGACCATTGCGACCGACCAGTTGGAACGTGTCCGGATCGTAGTCCATGTCTTCGCCAGCGCCCTGCGCGCGCAACGCGGCGAGGAATCGCTTGGCAAAAGTGTCAGGGCCGGGTTTGCGGTTGAATAGCATGTCGAACAGTGCAGCGAACATCAGCAGTGGTCCTCGGCGAATGGGGTCATGCGTGCGCTCGGCCAGAACATAGTCACCCGGCCTTCGCCTCTCCAGTAAGTAGTCCCATACGTCATCTCTTCCTGACAAACATGGGCAGGCAAACTTGCGGCTGTCATACGGTATCTAGAAATCTTTGGAAAAATTAACCCGAATCGCCGCACAGTTCTTCTTCGATAAGGAGACGAGCGAGAAGGACCGTACCCTACCCCGCCTTCTGACGTGCCGCATATTCGACCATCGCTCGTGCCGCTGGCACACTGGCGCCTTCGAATCGATGCAGACTGCCCCATGCTGCCCGCCCTGAAAGTGCTGCTTACCGTGCTGGCCGGTGCCGCGATGTGCAGCGTAGGCGCCGCATACGCCGTCACCCATGACCGGTCACCGGAGTGCGTCAAGGCTCCGGCCCTCACAGGGGACACGGCGTTGTGCACTGCGCAGCATGGCTTGCTGAAGCTCACGTATGAGCGCGCGTCTGGCCGCATCGTGCTGCAGGCGCCCACTGCACGAAAGACCGTGCTGGAGACCATCCCCCATCCTTACGACCCCGCACGGGTTGGCGCGGAGAACCTCATCCGCTGGCTACCAATGAAGCTGCAGCCTTATCTCGCACACGGCAAGCTGCTCTATTTCTCCGCACGCCGTTCATCACCAGGCGATGGGCATGGCTACTGTGGCGCGGGTGCCGAGATCAGCGTGACCGTAGTGAACCTGCGCCCCGTGCCGAAGGTCGAAGAACATGTGCCGGTGTCCAGCTGCCTGGACAACATTGAACTGGCAGCCAGTAGCGGCAGCGACCTGAGCCCCTACACGGTCAGGGATGGGAAGTTGACCATTGCGTTCAGCGCTTATCCGGGCCGCGGACAGGCCGTGGCTCAGATCAACGACGATCTGACAGGACTCGACTTCTTGGCATCTCCATGATCTTCGATCCGCCCCTGATCCAACGCAACCTGTTCGCCATGAAAAAGCTGATTCGCATCGTTCTCCATGCTGCGTCCCTTCTCGGCCTGATGGTCATCGCACTCACCGGGCGGAAAGATGACCTGATCTATGAGATGGACCCGTCCATCCCCCCGCATGCCATCGAGCATGGCTCCGGCAACCACGTCGTCGTAGCCGGAGTGGTGTTCGCGCTCGTGGCATTGATGCAGGCAGTCCTTGGCGTTAGAACCCACTCGCCGTTGGAACGGACATTTTCTGCCAGCTTGATCATTGTTGGGATGGTGCTTGTTGCGCTGAGTTCGACAAGGTGACGCCGCGTGCGCGGTGGCATCGACGTTGGCATCGATGCCAACGTTGTGACCCACTTTTATGCAATCTTTCACTTGCTTCGAGAAAATGGATCTTCGATGGCAACCAATGAAATGCTCTTTCTGAGCAGCATCGCCAGCCTTTACTTGATGCTGGCAATCAGTCCAGGCCCCAATTTCCTGGTGATCACGGCAACGGCCATTAGCCAGTCCCGGCGCCAGGCATTGTGTGTGGGGCTGGGTGTTTCCACGGCCAGTGTGGTGTGGGCCAGTCTCGCTGCGGTGGGCCTGGGCGTGGTGATTGGGCAGTACCACTGGGCCCAACAACTCCTGCGCGCGATCGGTGGGGTCTATCTCGTCTACATCGGCACCAGGATGTTCCACAGAGCGGATCGACCGATCACGCAGCACGTGCAGGCTCCCGCAAGGCGAGGTCCATGGCAGGCATATCGCTACGGACTGGCAACCAATCTGACGAACCCCAAGACACTGGTGTTTTTCAGCAGTGCCTTCGCGACACTCTTCACCCCGGACCTGGCCTTCTGGGCCAAGGCAGCCGCGGTACTGGTGGTCGCGGCGATCTCGCTCACCTTGAACACCGTGATCGCCAATGCGTTTTCCGCCGACGCGGCGCGCACGCGCTACGCCATCACCAAACCGATCATCGACCGGTTGACCGGCGGGCTACTGATCTTCTTCGGCGCAAGACTTCTTCTACCCAAATAGGAACCCTGCAGCCATGTTCGCTGCCAGATCGTCCTGGCTTACGCCATGATGTTCCGCCTGCATCCGCTCCAACGCAACACCTTCTCAATGAAACGGACTTGATACATGTTGACCGGCATGCTTCTGCGGACCTACTTCTCCCTGCACCATGCACAGATGGCGGCATACCATGCCAGAACAGCCGCGACGCTTGAGCTCGATGGCTCTGAAGAAAACGCAATTGCAATGAGCGCTCACGTCTCCGGCGCCGTGATTTGCGCAGGCGCCTTCATCGACGCTACCGCCAACGAGCTTTCCGAAAACGACGGCCGACCACGCAAGGACATCCGTGGAGTGCCTGCATCGTTACTCCGGCTCAACGAAGTTTTGCACGACGCTGGCGTGGCCACGATTGAACAGGACAACGAAAGGTGGAAGGCAGCACACACGCTAATCGATCTGAGGAACCGGCTAATCCACTACAGACACGACTGGCTGGATTCCGGTACAGAGAACATGGTGGGTCAAAACAACCTGTATGACAGCGCGCTTCGACCACGCATGGAGGCTTCGTTCGTGTTTTTACCCGCTTCCACGCCCTACATTCCACGCTTTCTTTCGCCTGATTGTGCGGCCTGGGCCATCAACTCCGCTACCGAGTTTTTGGATGACTTCTTCTCACGCTTGGGCAAGCCCCCGAACCACGACCATCTCCGCCACCAAATCGACGTGCATCGCCAGTAGTTGCCTTTTTCTCAGGCAACGGGCCAACCACGTGCTCAAGCCTTCTTGTTTAGTGGCTTCGGCCCGTCCTCATGAGTGTTAGGCGATGCATGAAACTCTGACACCACCTCGGGATATGGCGTCAACCAGCCATGCAAGCCTTCCAGCAACTCCTGCCTCGCGCTCATCGCTTTGGCGCGCGCGTTCTCTTCGCCGTATTTTTTTTATGGAGAACGAGCGCCTGCGCGTTTTTCCTGTTGGCAGATGCACGATCGCAGCCCAGTAGATGTACTGCCCTTCTGTGCGTCGAAATACACCGGGAACGCCTGAAGTGTTGTTAGTTCTAACGATCGACGCGAATTCCCGCATGCTCATGGGAGGAGCGTTCTGCAACACCTGGTCGCGGTATTCCTTGGCTGCAGCTTTCGCACCATCAACTCCGCCATGTCTCACACCAGAAAACTCGCGCTGGTAGTAGCGATCATGTCGACGGATATTCACGTTCCAACCTACAACCACTCCCTCGCGAATCTGAGGTGAAAGGCCGTAGATCTTTGCGTCGGTCCGAAATGGGAAATCAACGGTCGAACCCGGCGCGCTGCTTTCAACTTTCCGGGTGGCAATTTCGGTTGGGTGGCTAGTGGTGTTACGGACAGGGCCGACCGACGGGTAGTCGTTGGGCTTGACGCGCTCGTTGCGCATTGCAGCCTCCGGCGGCCGGGATCTTTTAGTGTCCATCGGCTACGGCTTTTCTCAGTTCATCCGCGTCTTGTCGGCCCTGCTCACGATGCTGCAAGTGTTCACCCACAAGCCGTAAACCATCTTGCAGTAGTCGACGGTATAGATGATGAACGCATCGATCTGGCGGATCATGCCCTTGTTTCTCGGATTGGCTAATTGTCCGGGTGAACCAGTTCTTTCCAATCGCCCGAGTGCAAGACATGGATGCTCTTCGGACCGACGCAAAGCAGAACATCGCCCACCACCGACACGTCCTCGCACTCAGGCACCATGTTGATCTTTTCCAACCGACTCTTCGGCGCCTGCGGATCCAAGCGGAACAAGCCCTGGTTGGATGAAAAATACAAATGTCTGCCGAAGAAGGCCATGTTTGTCAGGACCATGTTGTCATCGTAATGACTGACGTCTCGAAAGCCTTCGGCGGCGTTACCACGCATTACCGCGCCGTTGAATCCACAGGCCCACACTACACCGCCCGGCATGCACACCACCGCCATGAGGATTTCATCGGTAGAGGTTTCACATGCTATCCAGTCGTGGCCGCCGTAGTGGTAGATCCCCTGCCCGCCGGCAACATACAGGTCGTCGGCGCGGTAGCCATCGATGTCCGACAGATCGTCCCCCACCATAGGGGAATTCAGCGCGAGGTCTGCCTTCAAAAGCGGTGCTGGCTTGCGCAATGTGCCTGCCATGTCACTCCAGCCCCGGCCGTTCCGCCGGTAGATCTGACCACCACCTCCACAAACATACAACGAACCGTCGATTTCCTTGAGCGCGTTGAGGTATCCGTAAACAGGTCCCTCCGGCTCTGCCAATCCCGCGCCTTCTATCTTTTCGGCCAGCTGGTCACCGGGCCAGTAATAGAGGACTTGCCCCTGCCTAGAGAGCACGGCATAGCGGCGCTGGCTGCCGAGCGCCCGGTGCACGACGCACATGTCAACGGCAGTGAAATACGGCATGTCGGTGTGACGCCAGGTGTTGGGGGCCTGAGCATCAAAATAGAAAAGCCGAGTGAACTCTTCGCTGGTGTCGAGGGCATCAGGTTTCGATGCGATCATGTAATAGTCGCTTTCGATGGCGGTGCAATGGCTGAAAGTGATGGGGACTGCGTTCATTGTCTTAACCCGCTATCGCAGCGGGCCTCCTTGCGATGTTTTTCCTGGACCGATCTTTGAGAAATCGATGGGTATTTTTCCGCTGGGGTCTGCCCGCACGACCGTATCAACGTCCAACCCCTTGAGCTTATGGTACGCACGTAACTGCGCTTCCAGCAGGATGGGGTTGCAGCCTGTGATTTTCCCCACCGAAAACGCACCTGCTGCTTCCAGTACGCCGAGTTTTGCCGTGCCTGGTGGCTTGCCAGCCAAGCCCGCCGCTCGCTCTAATGGGTCGTAGATGGCGTGAATTTTCCCGTGCTCCTTCGAGCGGGAAACATTAGCCCCGTCAACACAGATTACGAGCCCTTCTGCTTCCGTGATCCCAAAAGGGTGTGGGCTACCTCTGGGGCCGGTTCTGAATACCCGATCCGGCACGACATGATGCCCTGTTCGACCCTCCGCTTTACAGGTATCAGGGCTATATGGGCGCAGCACACACCTAGGGTTGCCCTTGTCCTTGCCGCCCCCGTTGCCCTCGGCCTTTTTCGCGGCAGCTTCTTCCGCCTCCTTGGCCTCGCGCTTGGCCAGCGCCTCTTCCGCCTCGCGGGCGGTCTTCTTGCCCACTGCCTCGGCGGCGGCACCCACGGCTTTCTTGCCGTACTTTGCGCCGGTGGCTACCATGCCGGCGCCGGGAATCATGGCAGTCGCACTGATTGCCGCATTGACCTTGTCGCCTTCGGCCAGGTAAATGAGCGCATTCGCGCCATCCGCGATCTCGCCGGCTCCGGGGATCAGCCCGACGACATCCAATCCGGTATGCACCACGTCGCTGCCCCAGCGACTCCACCAGCTTTTCTCGGGCTCGGTGGGCTTGATAGGCGGGGCGCTGTTGCCGTGCGGATTAGGCACGGTGTCCGGGACCACGATGCCCGTGGTGTTGCCGATCGGACCCGGTGAGGGATAGTCATTGGGCTTGACGCGCGCGTTGCGTGTTTCGGCCTCTGGCGGCCGGGATCTTTTGGACGCCATAGGGTGTTACGGTTTCTTCCAGTTCATCCACATCTTGTCGGCGGTACGCACGATGGCCCGCCCGTTGACGTACACGGATTTGCTGTGGTCGATGTCGTGACTGATGAAGACGTTGGTCTGGCTGACCACCCCCTTTCCCTGTCCGGGTTCATCACCCATCACGTTGTCCACATAGCTCTGGTTGTGCAGATACACCGGCTTTCCCTGCAAGAAGACGTTGGGCGAGCAATGTTGGCTTTGATCCAGCTGGTGGGTGATGGGATATGGCACCGGCACGCCGTTCTTGCTGGGCGTCAGGCAGACGTCGGGCGCGAGCGAGACGACGCGAAAGCGCCCGTCCTTGGCGACGATGTTTTCATTGGCCATGGCTGGCTCCCCGGGCTTGGTTCTGCCGGGCTGCCTGCTGCATCGCCTCATCGAGTTGCATGCCAGTGCCTGCAGGCCAGGTGCCCAGTTCCAACTGCCGCACATCGGTCTTGGCGCTGACGACCGCGCGACGCACGATGCTGAGCGTGCCCGCTTCCAGATCGAGGATCACGGTGTCGATGTGCATCGGCGCGAACATCAGCACACCGACCTTCAACCGCACCAGCAACTGCAAGTCCTGGCGGGGCAGCGTGAAACGGTAGGGGCCCTTGTGCCTTGCTGCCGCCGTGAAATGCACCAACACCACTTCCTCACCGCCTTGCGGATAGTCGATCTGCTGGTCCTCGGGTGCGCAGTTCCAGTAGCGGTAGTCGTGGTCGAGCGGGCTCCTGGGCCACTGGATCTGCTTCCAGCGCTCGTCGTGGGTGCCGGCCAGCGCCACCCGCGGGGACCACCAGCGGCCTACCGGCCCGACACCCACGACGGGATAGTCGTCCTGCCCGGTATAAGGGCGATTGAATGCCTCGATCTGCGGTGCGGGCCGTTCGGCGTCGGACATCGATGCATCGGTGATGGGCGGGGATCCCAGCGAGGCACCGTCGCGCCGGAGTCTGTCCAACGCCTCGTTGGCTTGCACCACCGCGTCGGGCAACCGCCCGCAACCGATAGGGTTGGCGGGGTACAGCGCCGGCAGTTGCGAATGCGCCTTCCGTGCAAATTGCCGCGATGCGTCGGGCATGCCGCCGTCCAGTTCGCCGTCCGCACAGGCCTGCAAGGCATTTTCCTGGCGGATGACGTTGGGGCCGCCGAAGGCAGTTTCGTAGCGCAGGCGCACACGGGTAGTCGGCTCGGGATCGGTCAGTTGGAGCATGCCCAGTGCGGCGACGGACCGGGCAAAGCGGCGCGGACCGGTAACATGAAAGGTTTTTTCGATGGCGCTTCCGAAGCGAAATCCCACTGGCCAACGGGCCAGCGGCGTGCCTTCCGGCGAATGTGCTGTTGCATTGACCAAAAGCACGTCGCACCTGGGCTTATATGGCGCGTAGTCGCTTTCTTGCAGAAGGCTACTTTCGTTGACCTTGCCCTGGAACTGGTCCGCTTGGCACAGCGGTAGCTGCTGCTCGGGCGGCAGCAGCACCGGCTCCATGCGTCCGTTCTTTTCCTGAAGTTGGAGCAATGAGTACGAGATGCGTGTGACCACCACATGGAAGATGTCCCCCTGCGGATCCACATGCTGGAAGTATTGGCTCGGCCAAGGCGTATGGTTGATGACTTCTGGAACGCCCGCAGCATCGATAGGGCTGGGCAAGGTGTGCGATGGGAGTGCCATAGCGTCGATTCAATTGAGGTCGATGCGCTTGGAATCCAGGCCAATGTGCTTGGTCCCCACCACATCGATTTCCTTGCCGTTGACGGTGATCTGCCCGCCTTTTTCCATCTTGATCACCGAGGCGCCGCATACCAGTTCGATGGAATCGCCTGCCTCGATGCGGATTACCTTGCCGGTCGTCTGGCTCCAGTTTTCCCCCACCTTGGTGGTCTGGCTCTGCCCCACGGTGACCGAGCGGCCCATCAGCACGTTGGTGCTCTGCGTCAGCCCCACGTTGACCACCATGGCCGCGCCCACGTTCACGTTGTAGGCCGCTCCGATGTTCATCATCTTGGCCAGGCCCACGTTCTGCAGATAAGCCAAGCCAATGGTCTCGGTCTTGAAACTACCCACCTTGATCGACCAGTTATTGCCGATCTTGTCTTTCTCGTTGCGACCAATGGTCTGAGTTCGGTTCTTGCCGATGCTCACCGTCTCATCGATCCCCACGTCGCGCCGACGGTTGTCGCCCACGGACAGGGTTTCGTTATGGTCCACGCGCCGCTTGCGGTCGTTGTGGACGGTCTGGGTTTCGTCGTTGTCGATGGTGGTCACGCGGTCGTGGTGCACCGTGCGGGTTTCATCGTGGTCCACCACGGTACGCAGATCGTGGCCGATCCAGCGGTCCTCGTCGTTTTCCACCTCGGATAGTTGGTCCTTCTGCGCGTGCAGCCACAGCTGCTCGGCCCCGGCCTTGTCTTCGAATCGGATGGCATTGGCATCGCCCGCTCCGTTCTTCAATCCGTCGCCAAATGCGCCACCCTTGCTCGATTTGGTCTTGATGCCCGATTGCGTGGCGTTGCCGGGCAACGACCACGGGGGCATGTTGTTGGCGTTGTAGACGCAGCCGGTGATGATCGGGTAATCGGGGTCTCCGTTCAAAAAATCCACCACGACCTCGTGGCCGATGCGCGGGATGAACATGGCCCCGAAGCCGGAGCCGGCCCAACTGCTGGAGACGCGCACCCAGCAACTGGAGTTCTCGTCCATCGCACCCACGCGGTCCCAGTGGAACTGCACTTTGACGCGCCCGTACTGGTCGGGCCAGATCTCTTCGCCGGGCGGACCGACGACCACAGCAGTCTGCGGGCCAGTGGTCTTGGGTTTGGGCGTGGTGCGCGCCGGCGTATAGGGCAACGTAGTCGGCTGCGCCTGCAGGGTGAACTTCTGAAACGAACCCTCCTCCTGCGGCGTGCCCTTCGGCCCGGGCGCCGCGGCGCTGACCTGGGGATTTTCCTTGAAGTGGTACTCGAGGCTGGTGAGCAGGTACTGCTGGTTCTGGTCTTCGCGGGGGTAGTTCTCCAGCGTAAAGGTATAGCCAGGTGCAAGGGCCCTGTGGCGCGATTGCCCACGCACGGTGCTGTGACCCGTCAGGCTCTCCTGCAGACGAACACGGGCATAGGCCTCACCGTCGCCAAAGTCGGTATAGCCCCCAGGCCATTCGTACATCTCGTAGCTGTCGTGCGCATGGCCCGGCGGGGTCTGACGCATGTTGGAGAGGTCCGCCCGGGGTTTGGTGAAGTCGTAGTCGTCGTTGTAGTGCCGTCCGGAGTGGATGCTCTGGCTCAGTTGCCAGGCGTGGATGTTTTCCTTATCAGCGACCGCCGCCTTCTCCGGCGGGTAGAACGGAATCACCGCCGCCCCTGGCAATGGGCTGTGCGAGGCGACGATGTCGTCGGCCAGGGTCAGCGTGTGCTGGCCCGCATTGTGCTGATGGAAGTAATAGATGCCCTCGTGCTCCATGAGACGCGAGACGAATTGGTAATCGGTTTCGTTGTACTGGACGCAGTAATCCCAGGTGCGATAGCTGCGCGTCAGGCGTTTTTCCATGGGGTAACCATATTTCCCCAAGACCTGCTCGATGATTTCCGGGGCAGTCTTTCCCTGAAAAATCTTGAAATCGCTCTTGCGGGTGGCCAGCCAAAGCCAGGGCCTCAGTTCGAGCCGGTAGGCGTAATACCGATGATCCTCACCCTGCATACCAAATCGCGTGACGATTCCATCGAGATGACGCACCCCACCCCCCTGCGTTTCCACCACGACGGTGGCGTTCTTGCCCAGCAACGCCTTGGGATCGATGCCCTTGCTGTCGCTCAACAGGTCGATATCGAACCGAAACAGTTGACTGATGGCCTCCTCCCCCTTCAACTGTCTGAATTGCAGTTGATTGCCAACGGGAGTTTGAATCGTAACGCGCCGGGTCATTTTCCATGGGCGTACCCTTGAAGGACACGCAGTTGTATCAATTGGCGCGGATATTAACGTGCAACCGATAACATACGCCCTTCCCCTACGAGGGAATATGTGTATTCAAATGTTATTTCTTATATTCTAGATAAGCCATTTTTATCTCCATCATGGTAATCCCATGCTTTGAGCAAGGGAGTCGCCATGTTGCAGCGCCTGCATCGGGCGCCCATGCAACGCTCAGAACCGGTACTTGGCACTGGCGGTCCAGGTGCGCTCTTTTCCCAGGTAGCACTCGCCGTGGTAGCAGATGGTGTTGTATTGGTGGTTGAGCAGGTTGGTGACGTTCAAGGCCATCCGCCACTTTCCCGTGTCATAGCGCAGCATGGCTGCCAGCAGGGTGAATCCGCCCTCTGCCGAGGTGTTGGCTTCGTCGTTCTGGCGCTCCCCCACGTAGTTGAGACCCGCGCCCACACCGAAGCCTCCAGCGAGCGCGTAGTCCAGCCAAAGCGATGCAGTCTGCTGGGGCACCGTGGGCGGGATCTTGCCGACTTCGGTGACGTCCGCGCTATCGGTCACCTCGAGATCGAGCCAGGTATAGGATGCGGCGAGCTGCAGCTTCGGAGACAACGCGCCTTTGGCTTCCAGTTCCAAGCCGCGCGAGCGCTGCTTGCCGATCTGACGTGCGTCCGAAGTGATGCTGTCGTACGTGACCACGTTGGTCTTTCTAAGATCGAACAACGCTGCGGTGAACAGACTTCTGCCGTCCTCGGGCTGGTACTTGATGCCGGCCTCCACCTGCTTGCCGCGACTGGGCTGGAACGGTTTGTTGTCGGCATCCACGCCACTGGTGGGCAGGAACGATTCGGCATAGCTGGCGTAGGGCGACCATCCGCGGCCCAGCAGGTAGTTCACGCCGATGCGGCCGCTGAAGGCGTCGTCCCGTTGTCCCGTGCGTTGCGCGTTCAGGCGGTTGGCCGTGGTGGTCGTAACGCGGTCCCGGCGCCCGCCCAGCGTGGTGACCCAACGGTCCCCAACGCGGATCTGATCCTGTGCGTAGAGCCCGATCTGATCCATGTCTTGGGTGAAATCCGCCATGGGGGTGCGCGGTGCCGGCACGGCCATCCCGTAGACCGGAGAGAGCAAGTCCAGATTGGGTCCCGTGCCCCGAAAGCGCAGCGCCCTGCCTTCGAGGTGGTTCCAATCCAGCCCGAACAGCAGTGTGTGCTGGACTGATCCGGTGCGCGCACTACCCTGCACCTGCGTGTCGACGGACCCTTGCTTCAGTCCGTCGTCCCAGGAGCGCGTGCTGCGGGACAGTGTGTGTCCGTCCCCCTGCAGTGCATCGCCCCACAGGGCATCGCGCTCCAGCGCGATGTCGGTGTATCGCGTGTTCTGGCGCAACGTCCAGCCGCCCTGGAATGCATGCTCGAACTGGTAGCCGAGCGAGTACTGGTTCTGCTGGAAGCGGCTGAACGACGGATCGCCGTATTTGATGCGGCGCAGGCGGCCGTCGGGATCGACAAAATTGGCGTAGTACGGGTCTTCGCCCGAGCGATCCTTGATGAACTCCCCCAGTAGTGTGAGCGAGGTGGTGGGCGTAGGCCGCCAACGCAACGATGGGGCGAGATGAACGCGTGTGCGGTTGATGCGCTCACCATTGGGATACCGATCCTGGTCATTGCTGTCCAAGCCCACGCCCACCAACCGGAGGCCCACGTCGCTGCCATCGCCCAGAGCACCGCCCACATCGAATGCCACTTGCCTGCGGTCGAAACTGCCGACCTGCACCTCGATCTCGCGCGCAGCGTCCGCACCCGGCGCCTTGCTCACACGGTTGACGACACCGCCCGCATCCCCCTGGCCGAACAGTACCGACGCAGGGCCGCGCAGCACTTCCACGCGCTCCAGCCCATAGGGCTCGGTCAGGCGATAGATCACGCCGAACTGCGTCTGTGGCAAGCCGTCCCTGTAGCTGCTGGTGTTGCCCGGAAAGCCGCGCAGCGCGATGTACTCCCAGCCGCGGTTGTCCGGTCCGTACGCGGCCACCGAGACACCGGGCGTCTGCGCCACGATGTCCATCAGGTCCAGCGAGCCGCGCGCATCCATTTCGGTGCGCCCAATCACCGAGATCGACTGCGGTGTCTCCAGCATCGCGGTGTCGGTCTTGGTGGCCGTCCGGCTTCGCTGCGCCGCATAGCCGATGGGCTCGGGCACTTGTGCATCCGCCGTGACCTGGAGCGTCGGAAGCGAGGTGGCGGCGGGTAGTGTCGCGGACCTCAGCACCACCAGGCGTTCTTGCAGGTCGATCTCGGCGGCGAGCCCTGTGCCAGCCAGCATCCGGTGCAGGGCTTCGCGACGGCTCAAACGGCCGAAGACGGCTACCGATTGCCTGCCCGCCGTCAGCGAAGGCGGCGCCAGCAACTGCATGCCGGCTTGCCGGGAAAACTCGTTGAGCGCCTCGCCGAGCGGTCGCGCGGGAACCGAGACGGAAATGGGCGCCTCATGCTCGCGCGCATCGGTTGCCGATGCGGGAGCGGACACACCAAGGACAAGCAAGGCAGCGGCCATGCCGGTTGAAACAATGGAAGGCACGCGATGGGGCATGGAACCGGACTCCGACGGGCAAGAATGAACGACCTTTGCCTCGGTGGCGACCGATGAGGGGCCGGGCTCGCGCTGTTGCGCTTCGGCGCCGCCCTGCATGCGCGAGCGGACTCTCGGATTGGCTGCCTTGGTAAAACGGTATGGCAGTGGGAAGACCGATTGGCTGCGGCAGAATCCTGCGGCACGCAAGCAGCAGGATCCTTCTCACCTCGCCTTGCAAGGCAAGTACGCAGCCCGGGCGGTTACGGCTTGCCTTGCTGCTCGTAGTCCGTCAGGTAGTGCTCCGGGTTGCTCTGCGCGGACAGATCTTCGTCATAGCGCACCCAGGTGGACTTCTGCGAGCCGGGGACATACAGCTCGCCCGCGCTCCCATTGAGGATCAGCAGCACGTAGGGGCGTCCGTTGAGCTGGACCGTGTAACGCGTGTCCTTGGCCGTGGTGCTGGTCGTTGCGAGCAAAATCTTCTTGTCGATCGTGCTGTCGGAATCGGTGACCTGGATCAGTGCCTGGTTCTTCTCGCGCGGGCCGTAACGCAAGGTCCAGGCCTTGACGCCATCGGTGGACGCATAGGTCTTCACCTGCGTGGCGATTTCCGCGCGAGGCGCGTCTGCATGGACCGTCGCAACAGCACCGGCAAACAGGACGGGAAAGAGCACGGCCGTGGCAGTCAACTGGCGCAGGCGGTAGCGAAGTTTCATCAACATCTTCCTTGGTGGATAGGTCAGGGAACGTACGGAGAGGTTCAGGACTCAAGGCTCAGCAGCTGGATCACACACCACGTGCTGGCTTCACGAACTCAACCGCCCTGCCTGTATCAAGACGAACGAGAGGTCGATTTCCCCACCCGCAGGATTCAAGCAACCGCTTCGGGGTGTCGCGCTTTGCAGCGCTGGCTCCTTCGGCCAGTGCGCCAGCGTCCCTGACCGCTTGCCTGGTCCAGTTCCTGCGGCTAGCGTGGGCGGCCCGATCCTGATCGGTCCGCTGGAAAGGCGCAAACGAGAGCCAGGCCTGCACAAATGCTACGCATTGTTCACTCGACTTCATTTCATCGACTGGCTGGGCTGGCTCTTTCGTTGACGCCGGCCCTGGCTGTCGCCGAAGTCAGCGACAAGATGCCCTCCCCGACGGATGTCTGGATCATCGCGCTTGCCGCGTCGGGTGTGTGTGGCGCGCTCATCGCCTGGCGGCCTTGGGTGGGGGCCTTGGCCACCGTTCTGCCTGCGTTTTGGCTGACTGGACTGCTGTTGGAAATGCACTCGCCCGACATCGGCCCCTACCTGTCTGCAGAGCGAGGCTGGATCTACTACCTTCAGGCGTACCTGGGTGCGGGGGTGTTCGTTACCGCGCTGGTGTTCGGGCTGCGCATGGGCCTGCGACGGCGTAGGACAATCGCGCCATCAGCCCGCGCGCGAAAGCGCGATTGAGCAATCGCCATATGGCCACCGATGTCATATGCGACGCTGTACCAAGGCTTGTGATGCCGAGCGACTGTGATCGCGCTTTTGGTCCGGCAACTGGCTGTCTCCCGACTACATCGTCGAAACCTGTGGCACCTCGACCTCAGCGCTGCACGAGGTCTTCCCCTTTCCACCACGAGCCTGACTGCACACGGCCAATGAACCCCAATATCTGCACTGCCGCCAGGCACATCGTGTCGACGATGCACCGCCAGATCGAGACAGATCCAGCCCTGAAACTGACCTTCGAAGGTGCGATTTTGGTGGAAGAGGAAAATTTCCCCAACAGACAGGCCTATGAGGCGGCAGTCCATGTGGAGGGCTGCCCGGCATGCCAGAGTTGGCTCAGCAGTTGGCTGGATGCGCAGTCCCCGGAACGTATCCAACACCGGGAAAGGCAAGCAAGATATTGCTGTCTCCACATGTTCGAGGCAGTGACAGATCCTGCGGCCGAGATTCGATTCTCGTTCGAGCTGTTCCGTCTCGACCCGTGCTGGCTGATCAATGAGCACTACGCGTTTGCGAATTTCTGTCCGTGGTGCGCGCAGAGGCTGCCCGCACACGCATTCGAGCCTGACAGGCTTTGAGGCAGCATGCCCCTGTCGACATTCGATATCCCCAAACGGAAATGCCGGCCTGCTGGCACCTTTGGGTCAGCCTTCCCCATCCCGCGGCCATCAACGAAGCGCAGGACCATGACCATCATTGCAGGCTTCAGTTCTCCCAGCCTTGGGCTGGCACTCGCCGTGGCTGCTGCATCTCCTGCGAGCGCAGCGCTACCTCCTGCGCAGGCAGCATCTGCCCCGCAAACCGTTCCCTATCCCGCGACCGACCCGTCGTTCTCCCGGCCCGACGCACAGCGCATGCCGAGCCGCGCTACGCTGCGTGCGTTCTTGACTGAAACGAAACGCTACGCTCGCGCGAACACGTTCTGTTTCGTACAGCGGCGACTGGACCGGCCGGAGACGGCCGATCCGGGCATGAGTGTGTTGTCCATGATCTGGCATGAAGGCAAGGCGATCTACCTTGTCAACCTCGTTAGATCGGGAGAGCGCTACGAGCGTGATAGCGCAATGGATCCGTTGACCGAGGGGCGGTTACTGGCTTCCAGCACAGACGCCGTGGATCTCACCACCGATGTGGTTCCCACCGACGAGGATGTCGGCACCAGCACCTTTCTGGTGAGCCGTTCCTGGGTTGATCGTGAGCTCTCTCAGTGTCGGCGCGTGGGCGTCCAAGTGAGGATTGCGGCGTTCAAGCCACCCACGACAACGCCATAGTTCCCGATCTGCATGACTTGAACGCGCTGCAATGATTCAAATGCCGGTCCGACAGGCGGGACTCAAGACAGGCGATTCATGCACGCATGCATGGCGTTCCATTCGCGCGATCAGCATGAACAAGCACTATTTCGAGATTGCACCTTTCATCGTGGTTGTAGCCAAGCCAAGTCGAATGAGCTCAATCGGTCATAGCGTTTGGCTAGCTGCAGCAGCGCGATGGTGTGGGAGACCCCTAGTTTCTTTTGCAATCTCGCCTTGTAGGTTCCCACCGTTTTGGAGTTCACGCCTAACCGCCTGGCGACCTCTTTTGGCCGCTGGCCCTGGATGAGCAAGGATGCCACCGCCAGCTCACGAGGGGATAGCATGTCGAATGGATCACCACTGGATGGGCGTGAATCGAAAGCCAGGTTCTGCGCAATAGCGCTTCCGAGATAGGAGTGACCGGCAGCGGCCTTACGCACGGCTTTTATCAGCTCGCGCACTTCACTCCTCAGGCTGATGCAACCCGATGCTCCCGCACGCATCACGCGCGCAGGCCAGGGTCCATCATCCATCTCTGACAGGACGACGACGCGCGGCATACCGTCATCCCCAATCAGATGCGGGATGACATCGATGGCGCGGGCGTCCGGTAACGTCATATCGCATAGCACCACGTCCGGGCATGTCATGCGAATCTTTTGCAGTGCCTCCTTGCCCGAGCCAGCACCACGGCGCACATCGATTCCGGGCTCGTGGGAAAGGACCATCTCGATGCTTTCGCGCACCAAAGTATGTCTTCCAATGACGTAGACCGCGATAGCCATGCTGCTGCCGTGCTTGCGCCTGCTCCTGCGATTGCATCACTGCGGTTGTTGCACCAAGAGCCGCTGGGCCGGACTTCAATTCGCAGCGCTTCACTTAACGTAGTCGAGCGAGAGGCAGATTTCCCTACCTCCCGATCGAGACGGGAGCGCTGGTGCGAACAGCACTGATTTGGGCTAATCTGGACGGATGTCTAGCGCCGTCGACGAATGGTTCGTCCAGCACATCCTCATCCACGAAACGGCCTTGATCGCTTATCTGAGGCGTTGCTGGCCCAATCCTGATGACGTCCACGATCTTCGCCAGGAGATCTATGCCCGCGTGTACGAGTCGGCGAGCCGCAAACTTCCCGACATCCCGCGGGCTTTTCTCTTCAGCACCGCCAATCACCTCGTCACCGATCGCATCAGGCGCAGCCGGGTGGTATCGATCGAGGCAGTGGGTGATCCAGACTCCCTGCTCGTCTTAGTAGATGAGTGCACCCCGGAGCGCTGGATGGGTGGGCGCCAGTTGCTCGCACGCCTTGTCCACGCCTTCGACCGGTTGCCAGATCGCTGCCGCGAAGTGGTGTGGCTGCGCCGTGTGCAGGAACTGTCGCAAAGGGAGGTCGCCGTGCAGTTGGGTATCAGCGAGAAGACCGTCGAAAAACACATGGCCAAGGGCGTGCGCCTGCTGGCGGACTATTTCCACGGCTCCACGACGTCCCCGCTTCCGACGCCCGTCAAGGCACTCAAGTCAACGCGCGATGGACAGCAGGCAGATTGAACAGGTCGCCGCGCAATGGCTGGCGCGGCGCGAGAGCGGCCCGTGGGATGCGACCGACCAGGTGCAACTCGACGCTTGGCTGGCACAGTCCACTGCGCATCGCGTTGCGTTCCTGCGCCTGGATGCAGCCTGGCGGGAAGCTGGGCGCCTGAAGGCGATCGCCGCCGGCCTCCCGAAGGGCGGCCCGCCGCCACGCGGCCGTTTTGCCGGGAATACAGCCGCCGGGGCTGCCGATGGCACGCTCGCGCGCACAGAGCCATGGTCCCGCCCCGCTCGGCCCAGGCGCCGCTGGAAGGCACCGCTCGCTGTCGCACTGGTCGGTGGCATGGCCATTGCCGGCGCCCTGTTCCTGGACCGCGCCCCACCTGCGCCGCCACGAGCGGGGCTTGCCTACCAGAGCATGGCCGGCACACTGCGGTCGTTGACCCTGGCCGATGGCTCACGGTCCACGCTTGGCAGCGATACGCGGATCAGCGTCGATCTCGGGGGCAGTGAACGGCAGATTGCGCTGCAGCGAGGCGAAGCGTTTTTCGAGGTCGCCAAGGACAGGAGCCGCCCATTCGTCGTGCAGGTCGGCACACGCCGCGTCGTGGCAGTCGGTACCCAGTTTTCCGTGCGCCGCGATGGTGACGAACTGCGGGTAATCGTCACCGAGGGAACGGTACGCCTGGAGACCGATCCAAAGGATGGCAAACCGCAATCGCCGGTACTCGTCGCTGCAGGCGGGATCGCCATGGCCGGTCCCCATGGCGTGCTCGTTCGCGCCAGCACCATCGCCGAAGCAGAGCAGCAAGTGGACTGGCGATCGGGCTATCTCAGCTTCGTCAATGCGCCGCTGCGCGAGGCGGTGGCCGAGTTCAATCGCTTCAGCACACGTCCATTGGTCCTGGCAGATCCCCAGTTGGGAGAGCTGCGCATCGGCGGGCGCTTCAGTTGGCGCAATACCGACGGGTTCGCGCGGCTGCTCGAGCGCAGCTATCCGATACGCGCCGAATCGCGCGCCGAACAGGTCATCCTTCACGCCCGCTGAGCGCCGCCTGCGTGGTGCCACGCGTTTGTCGGTGGGGATACAGCGCATTCGTTCGTCTTTATTAGCGGGCGCAACGGTGCGCCGTGAACAGGAAAGAAGGACCGGATGTCGCTTCGTGCGTGCCCGCAATGGCTCGGCTTGATCTGCTGTGCAGTGCCCGCGCTGCAGGCAATCGCCACGCCCACCACGATCGACATCCCCGCCGGCCCGCTGAGCGTGGCGCTGGACACCCTGTCGCGCCGTGCCGGGACGCAAGTGCTGTACCAGCCGCAGCAGGTTGAAGGTGTCTCCAGCCCCGGCGCCCATGGCGCAGCGGGCGCTGACCAAGCGCTGGAACAGTTGCTCCGCGGCACTGGCCTCATGGCGCACCGCGATGCTTCCGGCGCGGTATTGCTGCAACCGGCACCGGCGAGCACACCCGATGCGACGCCAGGGCCGCAGGCAGCGCGCCCTCGCACACCGGCGCCGATCGCGCTGCAGGCGATCAAGGTCACCGGCTCGCGCATTGCCCGCTCACAGGTCGAAGGACCGGCACCGCTTGCGGTCATCACCGCCGAGCAGATCCAGGCCGGTGGCTTCACTACCGTGCCGCAGGTGCTGCGCGCCATGACCCAGAACATCGGCCAGACACAGAGCGAGCAGTCACTCGGCAACGCCGACTACAGTCCGGGATCGCAGCAGGTGGATCTGCGGGGCCTGGGGCCGAACCACACGCTGGTGTTGGTCAACGGGCAACGCATCGCCGACTTCCCGATGCCTTTCATGGGGCGCAGCAATTTCGCCGATGTCTCCGGCCTGCCGCTGGGCCTGATCGAACGCATCGAGGTCCTGACCGGCAGTGGATCGGCCGTCTACGGCTCCGATGCCATCGCCGGCGTCATCAACTTCATCCTCAAGCAGCGCGCCGACGGCACCACGGTAGATGCGCACGTGGGCCACACGGCTCGCGGCGATGCGCAGTCGTTGGAACTAGGGATTTCCAGTGGTTTTTCGCACGCTGCCTTCGACGGCATTTTTGGCTTACAGCTCACCTCCCGACAACCGCTTTGGGCCTACCAGCGCAGCCGCCAGGATTCCACCCGCGACGCACCGACCGAGCGCGCGGCTGCGCCACGCCGCACCTTCTTGCGCACCGATGCCTCCGGTGCCTACCTGGATCCGGGCGAATCGGTCTGCGCGCCGCTGGAGGAACTCAACGACAACAGCACCGGCTACAGTGCGCGCCCCGGGCAAGCTGCCGTCGATCCAGCGACCGGCCAGCGTGGCCCAGGCTATTACTGCGGCAGCCCCGCATCCATCGGCTACGGCACCGTGCTGAATCGGCGCCAGGGATTCAATGCGCACGCCTCGCTGCGCTACGCGCTGGACGCGTCATCGCACTGGTTCGCCGACCTTCAGTTCGGCTCGCACGCAGTCTCGCTGCTGCGCGATGTGCCCAGCTGGGCCTACATGGACGCCGAGGGCAACGAGCAAGGCGACTTCTACAACCGTGCGACGGGCCAGGTCGAGTACTGGAGCCGCCAGTTCACTCCCGAGGAAATGGGAGGGCTGGCGCGCAACATGATCGATACGCGGCAAAAGACCTTGAGCATCGCCACCGGCATCAAGGGGCAGCTTGGCCAAGCGTGGTCCTACGAAACGACCCTGAGCCATTCGCAGTACCGGGCACGCATCAGTTGGCCACGCATCGTGGCTGCACGTGCGAACGGGCTGTTCCTCGGGCAACCGACCGGCACGGATCCCGGCTCGACTACCGCAATGTTCGATGCCGATCCCGCTCGCCTGTATGCCCCGTTGCGCCGCGACGAATACGAGACCATTGCGGCGCGCACGCAGTACACGCCGCGCTCGCGCACGGACACCCTCTCGGCCACACTGACGAATACCCAGCTGGGAGCCTTTCCAGGCGGAAATGCCGCACTGTCGGTGACGGCCGAAGTCGGCGGGCAGTCCTACGACCTGCACCCCGATCCCCTGGCGACGCAGTATTACTACTACAGCTGGCGCGATGCCGATGGCAGCGGAAGCCGTAATCGCTGGGCGCTGGCCAGCGAGTTGCGCCTGCCGGCGACCGAGCGCTTGAACGTCAGCCTGGCCGGCCGCTACGACCAGTACCGCTACACGGGACGGCATCCCGGTCGCTTCACCTGGAACGCAGGACTGGAATGGCGCCCTCGCGACAGCCTGCTGTTGCGGGGGTCCTATGGACCAGGCTTTCGTGCCCCCGACCTGCATTACCTGTATGCAGGCGAAGGCAACGACGAAGCCACAAGCGTGGACTACTACCGCTGTGCCACCCAGGACGCCCAGGCCAGCACCGCCGCGTGCCGCTTCAACGACGAGTCGCTGGTGCGTCGCCGCCGCGGCAACCGGGATCTCAAGGCGGAAACGAGCACGGCCTGGACCGCAGGCGTGGTGTGGTCCCCTCAACAGGGCCTGGACCTGTCGATGGACTATTTCTCGATCGACATGCGCGACCAGGTGCAGGACCTTCGCGTAGACCGCGTCTTGCGCGATGAGGCCGACTGCAGGCTCGGACAACGGGACCCGGCCTCCAGCGCATGCCGCCAGGCGGTCGAGCGCGTGGAGCGGACTGCAGAGGGCGCCCTCTATGCGGTCTCGGTAGCGCCGATCAATGTGGCGCGGGAAACCACCAGCGGCGTGGATGCCAGCCTGCATTACCGGATCCAGACGCCTGCAGGAGCGTTCGATTTCATCGGCAGCTACACCTGGGTGCACCAGCACCGGATCCAGCTCCAAGGCGGTGGCGCCATAGAGGACGCATTCGCGGTCAACAGTGGCTACGACGCACCACGCACGAAAGCCAACGCCACCCTGCTCTGGTCCCGCAATGCGTGGGCCGCCAGCCTGCAGGGCCAGCGCCTGGGACGCCTCCCCAGTGAAGACTCGTCCCTGGAGATTTACCAAGCAGGCAGCGGAGCCAGCCCCTGGATCGCTGCGACCTACCGCTTCAACGGCACGCTGCAGTACCGCTTCAACGCGCGTGCGCAAGTGTCGATCGCCGCGACGAACCTCTTCGATGCGATGCCGCCGGTGGACCGCAGCGCGACGGTCTACCCGTATTACGACACGTCCTGGTTCGACACGACCGGACGGCGATTGACTCTCCAGTACACCCAGAAGTTCGGTGGCACGCCGCTCTACTAGGCCGCCACCCGAGCAGTGACGTTGCCCGGGACGATCGCTCCGCACCGGCCGAGTGCAACCCGATGCAACGCCTCCCGCACCACCCGCCCCAATGGGCGTTCGTTCACACCACCCCAAGGAAAGGAAATGAAAGCACCCCGTCCCACCTCCCTCACCGTGATTGCCTGGCTGTTGATCGTCTCTTGCGTGCTGTCGGTCGCCTCTTTCGTGATGGCCCACGGAAACCCCGCAGCAGAAAACATCATGCGCCAGGGCGTTCTGCCCCTGTGGCTTCAGTATGCGATCGGCTATTTGGGCATGGCCGTGCAGCTGGTCTGCGCCCTCGCCTTTCTCAAGGGCAAGGCCTGGGGACGAACGCTCTACATCGGCTGGGGCGTCATCGGGTTGGTGATCGGATTCGCGACATCGCCCATGAAGCTGGCGCTGATTCCCGGGGCGATCCTGTTTGCGGTGGTGGTGTTCTTCCTGCTGCGCCCGGCGGCCAACGCGTTTTTCGCCAACGGCCGCCATGCCGTCAGCCTCGGCCGCGCCTGAGTCAGGCACCGGAGACCGGCGCCCACGCAGCGGGTGCCGGTCCTCATGTGATGCGCCTACCCGCTGCCCACACCCCATGCCGATCTGGATACACGGCCGATGCCACGGCATGGGGACCTGTCGATTGACGAAACACGTTCAAGACTTCCTCCAGACCATCGCATGAACAGTGAAATTCGCGCCGAGCACCGTCCCCTCTCATTCACACGTGTCCAACCGTCGGCCTTCCAGCAGAGGTTTGCCCGATGGACGCATTGATCCAAGCTGGCCAGGAAGCGCTTGCCCGCGGCGATTACGCGCACCTGTGCCGGCTGTGGTCTGGCAGCACGGTGTTCAGCCACCTGGAGGACGAGACGATTGCGGCGGTCTTTCAGCAGTGCCGCGCTGCCGCCGAGCGCGGCGAAGGCGCCGAGTGGCCCTGGCTGATGCAATGCTCGATCTATCTCGATTGCAGCGACCAGTTCATCGCCAACCGGGCAACTGCCCTGCACAGCACATGCGAGTGGGCACAGAAAGCGATCGATCTCGCACCAGGCAATGCGTTGGCGCATCGCCTGGCGGGCAGTGCGTGCTACTGGATGGGCGACCACCCGCGCGCCATTGCGACCTATCGGCAATCGAATGCATTGCAGCCGCAGGTCGACCTGCAGGTACGCCTGTTCGAGATGGCAGGGCGTCCCGACGGCCGCAGCTTTCGGGAGCTGCCACTGGACCTGCGCGACGACGAGGCGAGCAATTACTACCGCGCTGGCGTGACCTTGGGCAAATGGCTGGCCGACATCGATGACGCGGCCGATGCAGCGTACATCGCAGCCATTCAAGTCGCGCTGTACGAGCGCTGCAGCGCCCTGTATGCCCTCTGCCTGGTCCACCACGAAGGCAATCCCTTCAATGCGGACGGCCATACGTTTGCGATGTGCTGCAACAACCTGGGTCAGCTGTATAACGCCCAGGGCCGGCACGAAGACGCATTGAAATTGATTCAACAGGGCCTGGAGCACAGCGAGTTTCAGTATCTGCGCCAGAACCTGCGCGACACCTATCGCTACCTCGGCATGGCCAAGGAAGCGGCCGACAGTTCGCTGACGCTGCTGCAGCAGTACGAGCTGGAACCAGCCCTGTTCTTCGATTGTGCGCAGACGGCCTGCAGCTACCTCAACCGCATCGGCCAGAGCGAGGACGTGTTGCAGATCATCGACGCGGCCGATGAGACCTACCAGTCGTTGCCGCAGGACATGCAGCAAGAGTGCTTGGCCATGTACGCCAAGCTGTCGGTGCATCGGGCACCGGCTGCATCGCAACTCGGCGACACGTCCCCATCGGCGATGGACGAGGAGTTGATCGAGAAGGCATTGCAGGACAGTCCGCAGGATCTTGAACTGCGCTTGGCACATTGCAGCCTGCTGGTGAACAGGCAGGCCTATGCGCAGGCGCTCGCTTCCTACCGCAGCTTGGTGCACGATGCCGCCGCGGCCCAGAATGCCCGGGTGTTTCGCAATGCACTGGGTGCGCGCGGCTACCTGCTGCTGTATCACTTGAACGAGCCGCTGCAGGCGCTGCAGGACTACAACGCCATCGAGCACAGTGGCCATCTGGACTTCTACACCTGCTACTACCAGGCCAATTGCCACTACGTGCTGAAGGATGTGCAGGCCACGCTGGCAGCAGGCCGACGCGCCTCGGAACGGATCACCGATGCGATCACACGCGACGACCCGCAGTCGGTGGCGCAGCTGCACATGATGCTGGCCAACAGCCATTTCGATGCGGGCGACTTTCCTGCTGCAGTCTGCGCCTATGAGGCATCGCTCGCCCATGACGACAGGCCGGATGTACGCGAGAACTACGTGCTGGCCCAACAACTGGCACAGCCCAAGAAAGGATGGCTTGCAAGGCTGATGCGCTAGCGCGCGGGCCGGCGCCGCCTTGCACGACACCACCCAACCCATTCCATCCGCAGGACACGCACCGATGAACGATATGGCCCAGGACTATTCGCAATACAGCCCCAAATGGCAGTTTCGATTCGATTTCTATGACCGCTACGGCGAGCCGAAATCCTCCACCTTCAAAGCAGCGATGCGGTCTAGCACGTTGTCGTTGGGCCAGAAGATCAAGCTCAACATGAATTTCTATGCGTTCTTCTTCGGATTCATCTACTACTTCGTTCTGGGCATGTGGCGCAAGGCGCTGGTCCTGATCGGCGTGTCGTTCGTGGTGGGCTTCATCTGCGCTTTCCTGCCGGAATACGTGCTGCGTGCCTTCAGCTTTGCATATGCCCTATTGGTGGGCATGACCGCCAACTACGGCTACTACCTTCATAAGATCAAGGGCAGTACCAGCTGGAATCCCCTGGAGGGCGTGCGTTGGTAAGCACATGCGCGGCCCCACTTGATCGCCGCTGATAGCGGCGATCAAGAAGCCGCACAGCGCGTTACATGACACCTACTGCGGGGGGATTTACCCGGCGATGACCAACATAGATTCTATCTGGCGGAACAAAACAGCACATGCGATGCGGGAGGCATCGCGTGCCGGCAATAACAACACGCGTTCCCGGTACCACGCACGCTGCAATACAGCGTTTTTCCCGTAGTTCGGACTCCTACCAACAATGCGGATGGATGGAACGGGCACAGGTCCTGATCCAGCACTCGAGCGCGCATCCGCCAGGGACCACCTAGCCATGGAAAGCTGCAGGACAGATCACGCGCGACAGGGGGAAGCAGGAGTTCGCAATGGAGTTGCGACAGATGCTCTCGAGAAACGAAGCCCGATCAAGCCCATTATGCAAAGTGTATTACCGCCCGATCGAAGCGGCCATCCGATGGAGTGGCCTGCACCGCCACGAAGCCATGATCCTGGATGTCCTTGGGCATCGACAGACTCCCACCCTCCATGATTTCCCCCGCTGGCCCGCGCTGAGTTTGAATGCCGAACGCATCTACGACGGTATCCTCAACGAGGAACTGGCGTACGGATACAACGGCCTGACCGCCCGCCGAGCGACGCCCCCAACCGGGGTGCCCTTGCACTTCGATCCGGAAGGACTGACCGTGCGGCACACTGATCTTCGCCAATGGATGCAGCGCTGCTATCCCGGCCAACGGCCGCGCTTTCTCTTCTCCGCAGCGGAGCGTGCCGCCCATCCGATCATCACCGTGGAGGCCGGCCAGGCGATGCTGGCGGAACAGGCCGCAACGCATGCACTTTTGCGCCAGTGCCAACAGCAGACCCGGTCCCTGCAAGCGCGCTATGAGGCGCTACTGTCGCGGCAAGCTGCGGCCCCCGCGCCCCAGTCACCAGCGTCACCGCTCAGTGATCGCGCGGAAACGACCTACCTGAACATCATTGGCGCGCTCATGGACTTGTTGCTGGGCAAATCGCCCTCGGGAAAACCGTACTCCAACTTCCGCACCCAGGAGGCCGTGATCAGCGCTCTGCTGGCCCACAACGGCGGGTTGATGGGACTGACCGAACGCACGCTGCAAGGCAAATTCGCGCGCGCCAAGCGCCAGGTCAACACACGTCAGCCACCACCAGCGCAAGACCGTATGTGCGGTCGGGAAAACCGCATTTACGGTGTCCAAAGGGACTGAATCGGATTCCACTGGTCACCTGTCCGAACAACGCCAGCGAGCGTCAGGAATGGCCACCATGTCTTTGCAAAACCAATCCCCCGACACGCCCACCAACCGCCGCATCCTGCGCCGGTCACAGGTCGAAGCCCGGACCGGAATCAAACGGGCGCACATCTACGGCCTGATGAAGGCCAATAAGTTTCCTCAGCGGGTGCGCCTGGGCGTGCGCGCGGTCGGTTGGTACGAAGCGGAGATCGACCAATGGCTCGCCGACCGGGAGCGCGCATGACGCGCCTTGCCCCCGCGCTTTTGCATGCCGAACGGAGGTCCCGGGCATGAAGGTGGTGTCGATCATCTCGACCAAAGGTGGTGTCGGCAAGACCACGACCGCCGCGAATCTGGGTGGCTTCGCCGCCGATGCCGGCCTGCGAGTGCTGCTGCTCGACCTGGATATCCAACCCACGTTGTCGAGCTACTTCACGCTCACCCATCGCGCTCCGGGCGGCATTTACGAGCTGCTGGCCTGGAACGAGCGCAACCTCGGGCAGCTGGCCTCACGCTCGTCGATCGAGCGGTTGGACATCATCGTGTCCAACGATGGCCAAGGCCAGTTGAACACCTTGCTGCTGCATGCCGCAGACGGGCGGCTTCGACTGCGCAACCTGCTGCCCGCGTTCCAGGAGCAATACGACCTGCTGCTGATCGACACGCAGGGCGCACGCAGCGTGCTGCTGGAGATGGCGGTGCTGGCATCAGACCTGTCCCTCTCCCCGGTCACCCCTGAGATCCTGGCGGCGCGCGAACTGCAGCGCGGCACCCTGCAACTGATGCAGGAGCTCGCTCCATACCAGCGTCTGGGCATCGAGCCGCCGCCCCTACGCCTGCTCATCAATCGCATACACCCCGTCTCCGCGAATGCGCGTCAGATCCAGCAAGCGTTGCGCGAAGTCTTCCAGCAACGCTCCGGCATCCAGATCCTGGAAACGCCGATCCCGGCGATCGAGGCCTATCCACGGGCGGCATTGCGCGGCCTTCCTGTCCACCGCATGGAGTACCGGCGCCCGAACGGCCGCGCCGCACCGGCTGCCCTGGAAAGCCAGTGCGCGCTGGCCAGCGAGTTGTTTCCGCAGTGGCGCGAGCGCTTCCTACGGGTTTCCGGGAAATTTCCATATGTCCTCCCTGCCTGATCTGCGCTCCATGCGGCACGCCCTGCGCCGCTTGATTGCTTTCGCCCAAGCCGAGGGCTGGGAGCTCGTGATTCGCTCGGACGCATCCCGATGCCTGTGCAAACGCGGCATGCCTTGCATCCATCTGGGCGCGCCCTCCAGCTTCGGCACACTGCCGCGAGTGCGGCAAGGCACCGCAAGCTGCCGGTGTCGCGCCGCGCACCCGCGCAAGACGGGGCCGTGATGGCCACCCGCCAGGACTCAGGCCTTGCCGACCATTTGCTGGCACAGGCGTTTCATCGCACGGGACCGGCCACTTCGGAGCTGACCGACCCCATCGCCGACACGCCGATGGTGGTGACGCTGGACCAATTGCGCCCCTACGACCTGAACCCGCGCGTCACGGTCAATCCTCTCTACGCCGAGATCAAGTCCTCCATCCGCGAGCGCGGACTGGATGCGGCGCCCGCGATCACGCGCCGGCCCGGCGAGGCCCACTACACCATCCGCAACGGCGGCAACACGCGCCTGGCGATCCTGCGCGAGCTGTGGGCCGAGACCAAGGACGAACGGTTCTTCCGCATCCCCTGCCTGTTCCGGCCGTGGCCGGCCCGGGGCGAAATCATCGCCCTCACCGGCCACCTGGCCGAAAACGAGCTGCATGGGAGCCTGACCTTCATCGAGCGGGCGCTCGGCGTGGAGAAGGCCCGCGAACTCTATGAACAGGAAAATGGCGGCAAGGCGATGACGCAAGCGGAACTGGCACGGCGCCTGGCGGCCGATGGCTATCCCGTGCCGCAGCCCCACATCAGCCGGATGCGCGATGCCGTGCAGTACTTGCTGCCCGCGATTCCTTCGGTCCTCTACGCGGGCCTGGGGCGCCACCAGGTCGAGCGGCTGTCGCTGCTGCGCAAAGCCGGCGAGCACGCCTGGGCGAAGCGCGGGGCAGCGCAGGCACCCACGATGGACTTCGCGGATCTGTTCCAGGAGGTGCTTTCGGGATTCGATGCAATGCCCGATGGATTCTCCTACGAGCGCGTGCAGGACGAGTTGATCGGACAGATGGCGCAGTGGCTGGAGGCGGACTACGACACGCTGGCCCTGGACATCGCCGGTGCGGAAAGCCGCCAGCGGGCCCTGCTGAGTGTGCCGGCCCCGTTACCGAGCCCGGACGGCGGCGCAGTGCCTGCACCGCAGGCAGTGGCCACCACACGCAACGAGACACGCGGTGAAATGCCCCCTGCAACGCCCCGTGCGCCGTCCGCCTCCACGCCCCGCGCATCCGGTGCACCGGATGCGGAGAATTCCGCATCCGCCTCGCCCCGCACCACGCCGGATCTGATGGCGACGCGCGTGCAGGAGCACGTCGTCTCCCCTGCCGCGAGCACCGAGCGCCTGCAATCCCTGCAAAAGCTGGTCGCCGAGCACCATGGCGAAGCATCGCCCTCCTTCGCCGACAACGTCGTGCAGGCGATTCCCGTGCAGGCCGGTGGCCTGTACCCGATCTCGGACGTCTGGCACATCGATTCCGGACTGGACACCCCCGATCGCCTGCGCGTGCACCTGGCACAGTTCGCGCGCGAGATCGCTGCCGAAGGCGGTGCGGCCGATCACATCGCCACCACCGAGTACGCACTGGGATTCGCATGCGACGAACACCCTGCTGGGGTGGCGCCCCTGGCCCACGCCATGCTCGCGCTTCTGCATGCGCTGGAGGCGGGTTACACGGGAGCGGCGATGCCTGCCGCGCCTTGCAACCTGGCCGAAGCGATAGCGCCTTTGCTGCGTGCCCAAGGCGCCACGCCGCGCCTCAGCGACAGCGGTCTGGTGAAGCTGTTTCGCCTGCTGCGGCTGGCACGCCGGCTGGCCGAAGTCGAGGCCGGTGCCGACGCGATCTCTACCTGACCGGCCTGCTGCCCATGACCGCACCCCACCCGCTCAACCAGGCAGTGATCGCCCAAGCATTGCACGACCTGCGCAACGGCCAGCTGCGCCGCGCCCGGTCCATGGGCTTCGGCGATGCCGAACTGGCCGCGCTCAAGCGGCCCGACCTGGTGAGCGTGCTGCTCAACGCGTCGGTGTCGTGGTGCTCGGTCACGGTCAACCGCGAGGTCGTGCGGCGGCTGCTCGGCCAGGTGCAGGACGTGGAGCGCGAGATCACCACGGTGGACCGCATGCTGCGCCTGGGCGCGAGCACGGAGATGGTCAGCACCTTCTACGGCCTGTCGCACCAGGAAGTGGCGCTGCGCCGCGAGATCCTCGAATTGCCCAAACGCAAGGGACGCCACCCCGTGCTGAGCGAGGCGCAGGATGCCGACCTGTGGGCCCGCTGGCGCGCCGCCGCGCGCGAGCAAGGCGTCGCGCTCGAAGACGACATGGCGATGCTCGACCTGGCGATGGACCTGGCCCAGGACATGGACCTCCCGCTGTCGGTCGTGTGGGCCGCGATACAGGGCTGGATCGCGCAAGGACTGGTGTAGGGCCATGGCGACGTCGGGGACACCCCGGCCGGCCGGTCCGCGCCCGCTCTCGGCCGTGCTCGATGACGCCTGGCGGCAGGTCGAGGCTGGCGCACCCAATGCAGCCCTACCACCCCCTCCCGCCGCGCCGTCCGCACCCGCGTTTCAGGACGGATTCCTCTACAGCGGCAACCGCCAGGAGAGCGCCCCCCGCGCGCTCTTCCTGGACCGGCGGCTCACGCCGCTGGAGCGCAATGCGTGGCAGGTGTTCCGGCTGCAGTTGCAGGGCGATGGACTCACCGCATTGCCCACCTACGAGCAGCTGCGCCCCTACCTGTCTGCCATGCCCTGCGGACCCAAGGCCTCGACCGAAACCGTCGCGCGCGCACTCACGCTGCTGCGGCTCACGCGCTGGCTGAGCCTGGTGCGCCGTCGACGCGACCCGCGCAGCGGGCGCATCCTGGGCAACCTTTACGTGCTCCACGACGAACCACTCACGCCGTTCGAGGCGATGCAACTGGACGCCGGCTACCTCGGCCTGGTCAGCCAGTGCCTGACGCACGCCAGCAAGGCCGTGCAGCAGGTCGGCCTGCACACGCTGCAGGAAATCGCCGAGGACCCGTTGCTCAACGGACGCGTGCTGCCCACGCGGCTGCAAGTGCTTGCCGATCGGCTGGCGTGTGGCGGGATGGACGCCTTGCACGGCACAGAAACTTGTCCACAGGAGGCGCCCTCCCACGAATCCGAAGGCGGTGTCGACGACCGCCTTCGGATGGCCGATGCCCCTGCTTCGGATTCCGAAGCCGGTCGCCAAACCGCGTCGCAGGCCCCCCTTCGGAATCCGAAGCAGGACCGTACCGTACGTAGTAGTTCTCTATCAGAAATACGTACGGTACCGCGGGTGCAGGCGCGCACGGACCTGCGCCTGCCCGCGTTGTTTCTCCGCTTGAAGGACGAGCAGCAAGCCGGTGCTTTGGTCGCGTTGGAGCAAGTGCCGGCGGCACAGCGCCAGGCGGTGGTCGACGAATGGGCGGCGCGCTGCCGGGACAGTGCGGTGCGCAACCCGGCGGGCTACCTGTTCGGCATCATCCAGAAAGCGCTTCGCGGCGAATTCAACGCCTGGGCCGGTGCCGGGGGCGGCACCGACGGCGGCGCCCCTGCGACCGCGCCACCACCACCGCCCCCTGCGGCTCCCAGGCCTGCGAGCCGCGAGGTGGTACAGGCCCATCTGGACCGGCTGCGGGCCATTCTGCGCAGCCCATGAGCAGAACGCCATGGTGCTTGGCGGAATTAGACCCCGGGTATCAACGGAACACACCGCCTTCCTGCGGCGCAGGGCGACGCGCAAGCGATACGGGGGGTCGCGCACGACCCGCGCGGGGTCCGCAGACATCCCTGGCCGTCCATGGCGCTAGACCCAGGGTATAGGCGCAACAGGAAGCCTTCCCTGCCACCAACGCGCTGACGTCCACACGCAGGCATGCGCGAATTCGTACGCGCCAAGCATCGCCGGCAGCCGTGCAAAACAGGCGGCCATGGACTGCGTTTTGTTCACGGACAGCCTTCCCTTGCAGCGACGACGCTGGCGGCTCGTACATCCCCCAGCGAGTCGTCCCATGGCCGAATCCTCCCAGTCCCCTGCTCTGCAGCTCAATCTCGGATCGCTGCGCAGCGCGATGTCGCTGACGCTGCACACCCACCACGCCTCCCGCATCTGGCATGGCCGCGCCGCCACCGAGGGACGGCCCGGCATCGTCGGCCTCAACGGCTACATCGCCGTCATGAACAAGATGAAGCGCGGCGCGGAGCAGGACGATCCGTATTCGGACTGGTGGATGCTGCGCATCGAGGAGAAGCTCGCGCAGACCGACACTGCCCTGCGGCAATTGCGCGAACAGGTGGACAGCGCCCTGGCCGACGTGCCGCCCGCCCTGTCGCTGGGCGACAACCTCAACGTGCAGCCCATCCGGCTGCCCCTGTTCGTCAACGCGCAACTCGGCTTCATGGCGGTGTACCTGCTGGCCGACTACGACGAGCTGGCGCGCAAGCTGATCCTGGCGCACCACACGGCGCTCATCGACCGGTCGACCCTGGAGCGCTGGCTCAACGAGGGCGCCCATGCCCTGCGCAGCCTTTTTTCCTTGGCGCAGCAATACCGCTACTCCGGCTGTACGCGCGACGACTTCGCCGCGAAGAACGCCGCTGCCCGCGCGGCGCTGGAGAAATTCGGCGAACTGCCGCAAGAGGTGCTCGAAGGCACGCGCCGCTCCCGCTATGCGCCACCCATCGTGCGGCGCTCGGCGCTGGCGGCGACAGCGCGCAACAGCAACGTCATCGATGTCGCTGGTGCCGGCGGTAACGACGACGGCGCGATCGCCATCGAGGGCGATGGCCGCGCTATTCAAGGCGCCGCCGAAGGCAGCCCATTGGCCGCACCGGACGGCGAAGATGGCCGAGGCACACCGGCATGACCCACGCATCACCCACCAGCGCACCAAGCCGCCGCTTCGTGCCCCTGGAACAGGCGGACTTCCGCAATCTGCGACAGGCCGGCTCTCTAAAAGGCCTTTTACAGCCTTTTAAAGGTAAGGGACCTTTGACGCTCTGGGCCAGCGAGTGCCACGCGCTGCGGGACGATCTCACCGCCTTGGCGCAGCAGCGCGTGCTGGCGCAAGCGAGCCGGTATCCCTTCCTGCTGCTGCCGGTCCAGCTGGCCCAGCAGACCACTGGCGCAGGCACGCGTTTTTTGCGCTGGCGCAGCCACGATCGCTCGGCGATGGGCGTGGCGCTGTGGCAAGGCCTGATGGAAAACCCCGCAACGCCGGACAGCCTGGTTGACGACCTCTACGCGATGGAGGTCGAGCGCGTGGTGCTGAACATGCAGGTGAGCCTGTTGCACACGCTGGGCCGCCAGGCCCTGGACTGCGCCACCAAGCTGGAGCAAGCCCATGCCTGCCATCTGCGCCGCAAGGGCCTGCCCTCGCACACCGCAGATCTCGCGCCATGAACGCAGCGGCGGCCTGCACGAGGACACACCGCCGCGGCGGGAACCTGCGCCAGACCGGACGCTGGATCGATTCGCGACACCTGCATCGGCGCCTGCCGTGCAGGCCTTTCAACCCACCTGGAGACTGATCCCATGAGCACGTATTTCAGCGGCGAAGGCAACATCGGCTCGCCCCCCGAGTTCGACGAGTATGCCAACGGCAACGACGAGCCGCGCCGCGTCCTGCGCCTGAATGTGTATTTCGACAATCCTGTTCCCAACAAGGACGGCTCGTTCGATGACCGCGGCGGGTACTGGGCGCCGGTGGAGTGGTGGCACCGCGATGCCGAGCACTGGGCCACGCTCTTCGCCAAAGGCATGCGCGTGATGGTCCGCGGCCGCCAGGAGCGCGACGATTGGACCGACAGCGACAACCAGCCGCGGACCACGTACCGGATCAACGCGCGCAGCGTCGGCATCCTGCCCTACCGCCTGGAGTCGGTGGCACTCAGCCCGAAGCCGGGCAGCGCCGGCGATTGAGCCATGCGCAACGCCACACCGCGGTCGACACCTGCGAATGCGCTGCCTCGAAGGCAGCGCAACGCGGTGGCCGCGGCGTGCGCGTTTTTTGGCTGTGCCGCGCACGCAAGCCCGGAATGCTGATGGCCATTCGATGACCGTCACGTACCTTCGGGAGGCACCATGCGCGTGGTTCTGTGCGAGAAGCCGTCCCAAGGCAAAGACATCGCCAAGGTCCTGGGCGCACACCAGCGCGAGGCGGGCTGCTACGGCGGCCCGGGCATCAAGGTCACCTGGGGCATCGGCCACCTGATCGAGGCGGCGCCCCCGGAGGTCTACGGCGAGCAGTACCGGCGCTGGGCGCTGGAGACGCTGCCCATCCTTCCCCAGCACTGGCAGTGGGTCGTCAAGACCCAGACCGCCGTGCAATTCAAAGTCGTCCGGCAACTGTTGGCACAGGCCACCGAACTGGTGATCGCCACCGATGCGGACCGCGAGGGCGAGATGATCGCCCGCGAGCTGATCGACTACTGCGGCTACCGCGGCCCGATCCAGCGGCTGTGGCTGTCGGCGCTCAACGATGCATCGATCCGCAAGGCGCTGGGTGCGCTGAAGGCCTCGCACGAGACGCTGCCGCTCTACCACTGCGCGCTCGCGCGCTCCCGTGCCGATTGGTTGATCGGCATGAACCTCAGTCGCCTGTTCACCCTGCTCGGCCGGCAGGCCGGCTACGACGGCGTGCTGTCCGTCGGGCGCGTGCAGACCCCCACGCTCAAGCTGGTGGTCGACCGCGACCGAGCGATTGCCGCGTTCGTGCCCGTGCCGTTCTGGTCCATCGAGGTCTCGCTCTCCGTCAGCGGAAAGACGTTCATGGCGCGATGGACGCCGCCGGCGGGGGTGCACCGACGACGCCGGCCGGTGCCTGCAGCCCGCGGTGGCGCGGCAGGCGGCCGATCGCATCCGCGCCGCGGGCGCGGCCCAGGTGGTCGGCATCGACACCGAGCGCGTGCAGGAGGGACCGCCGCTGCCATTCGACTTGAGCACGCTGCAGGAAGTTTGCTCCCGGCGCTCGGACTGGACGTGCAGGAAACCCTCGACATCGCGCAAGCGCTCTACGAAACGCACAAGGCGACGACGTACCCGCGCACCGACTCGGGCTACCTACCCGACAGCATGCTCGCCGAGGTGCCCCTGGTTCTCGACAGCCTGGTCAAAACCGATCCCAGCCTGCGCCCGCTCATCGCCCAGCTCGACCCCACCCAGCGCTCGCGCGCATGGAACGACTCCAAGATCACGGCGCATCCCGGCATCATTCCCACACTGGAGCCGGCCGACCTGTCCGCCATGGGCGAGAAGGAGCTCGCCGTTTACCGACTGATCCGCGCGCACTATCTCGCCCAGTTCCTTCCCCATCACGAATTCGAACGCACCACTGCGCAGTTCACCAGCGGCGGCCAGGCACTGCAGGCGATCGGCAAACAGATCGTCGTGCCGGGCTGGCATCTCGCTTTCGCGGCACCGCCCTCCCTGCCGGAGGATGCCGACGCCGAGACCGATGGCGCGGGGCCGCGCGAGCAGGTCTTGCCGGTGCTGCGCGAAGGCTCGGCGTGCCGGGTCGAGGCCCTCGATCTGAAATCGCTCAAGACCCTGCCCCCCAGGCCCTACACGCAAGGCGAACTGGTCAAGGCGATGAAGACCGTCGCCAAGCTGGTCACGGACCCGCGACTGAAGCAAAAGCTCAAGGAAACGACCGGCATCGGCACCGAAGCGACGCGCGCCAACATCATCAGCGGCCTGCTCGGCCGCGGCTACCTGCTCAAGAAAGGACGCGCGGTCCGCGCCTCCGACACCGCCATGACGCTCATCGATGCGGTGCCGGCGGCGATCGCCGACCCGGGCACGACCGCGATCTGGGAGCAGGCGCTGGACATGATTGAAGCAGGCCAGATGGGCCTGGACACGTTCGTCGAAAAGCAGTCCGCCTGGGTCGCGCAGTTGGTGCAGCAATACCGCGGCACAACGCTGGACATCCGCATTCCCCAGGGTCCCCACTGCCCGCTGTGTGGCGCGGCCACGCGCCAGCGCAGCGGCAAGACCGGCGCTTTCTGGTCTTGCTCGCGCTATCCCGATTGCAAGGGCACACTCCCCATCAGCCCTGCCAAGACCCGCCGCGCCAGCAGCGGCAAAGCCGGCACAGAACGCACCCCGCGCCGGCGCTCCCACTAGCCTCCCCACAGGCCCTTCCACCCGATCGCATCGCCCTCCGCGCCGATGCGTTGTCCTCGCGCCCCGCGAGGCACCCAGCACGCTTTAAGCCTTCTGCAACGTGTGCCCGTCGGCACCGGCGTTCGCGCACCGGCCGGCGTGAAGGCGCCTTCCTGCCCAGCCCGCGCCAGCGGGACGACCTCATCGCGTGTTCCCGTTGTTCCGGCGGGTCCCCCGGCGCCTTGCAATGCGAGCCGCCCGGAGACCCGCTGGGTCGACGGCAGTCCATGCCGGCGCCTACCGGCGAAACAACAGGTGCCCTTTGTGCGCGGATGCGTGCCAGGGATTGTCGGCCCCAGCCACGACACGGGCCGGGTAGAGGCTGCGACAGCGGACGGTTCCACCGACGACCGCGTGCTGCGCCAGCTCAACGGGTGGTCGCTTCCTCGCGAGCCGGAGACCTACGGTCTCCGGCGTCTTTCTCCTGACTTCCCCCCAACACGAACAGGAGACTCCCATGAACCCCCACCCCCCAACCACCACCGCATTGGCGTACGCCAGCGTGTGCAGCGGCATCGAGGCGATCAGCCTCGCCTGGGAACCGCTCGGTCTGGTGCCGGCATGGTTTGCCGAGACCGATCCGTTTGCCAGCGCTGTGCTCGCCCACCGCCACCCCCGCGTGCCGAACCTCGGCGACATGACACAACTGGCGCATCGCATCCGCGCCCGCGCCATTGCCGCGCCCGACATCCTGGTGGGCGGCACGCCCTGCCAGTCTTTCAGCGTCGCCGGCGTCCGCCAGGGGCTCGCCGACCCCCGCGGCGCCCTCACCCTGGCCTACGTGGAGATCGCCAATGCCATCGACCAAGTCCGCACCCGTTCCCGCCGCCCGCCGGCCACGCTTGTCTGGGAAAACGTCCCGGGCGTCCTCAGCGACCGCGGCAATGCCTTTGGCTGCCTGCTGGGCGCACTGGCCGGCGAAGACCGTGCGCTCGAACCGCCAGGGCCCCGATGGACGAACGCAGGTTGTGTGTCTGGACCGCGCCGGCGCATCGCCTGGCGCGTGCTCGACGCCCAATATTTCGGCGTCGCCCAACGCCGCCGCCGCGTGTTTCTTGTGGCAAGTGGTGGAGACCACATCGATCCCGCCGAAATACTATTTGAGCGCGAAGGCCTGCGCGGGGATCCTTCGCCGGGCTGCGCACCGTGGCAAGACGCTGCCGGCGCTGCTGGACCACGCCCTGCGAGCGCAGGTGGCCCGACAGGGCTGAAGTCGCCCTACGGCCGAGTCACCGTGTCGCTCGGCTTCGGCAACGGCCAGGGGCCCGCCGATGTCGCGGCCTGCCTCATGGCCGCCGGCCCCCGGCACGACCTGTGCACCGAGACGGTTCTCGTGCAGTCGGTGGCCGGACGCATCAGCCACACGCTGGACACGGCCAACGGCGGCAAGGGGTGCGGCGAGGATGGCACCGGCAAGGGCATTCCCATCATTGCCTTCACCGCGCAGGACTTCGGAGCCGACGCGGCGGCGAACACCGCGCCCACGCTGCGCACGAAAGTGATGCCAGCGATCGCCTTCGCGCAAAACTCCCGCGGCGAGTTGCGCTGGGAGTCCGGCCACGGCCAGATTGCCGGCACGCTGTCCACCGGCGGCGGCAAGCCCGGCCAGGGCCGGCCCATGGTGTTGAGCATGGCCGTGCGCGGCCGGGACGGCGCCGCAGGCGATCCAGCACCGCTGTCGCTGCACACCAGCGAGGGCGATGGCGCTGGCCGCGCGCCAGCGCCCGGCTATGAAGCGCACTTCCTCTGCGAGGCACCAACCGCCGGCTTGCATGGCCTGCGCTGGCGGGTGCGCCGGCTGATGCCCAGGGAATGCGAGCGCCTTCAAGGCATGCCCGACGACTACACGCAGGTGCCCTACCGGGGCAAGCCGGCGGCCGACGCGCCGCGCTACAAGGCCATCGGCAATTCGATGGCCGTGCCCTGCGTGGCGTGGCTGGGCTCGCGCCTGAAACAGTGCCTGGACAACGGGACACCGGACGCTGCGGATTGACGCATGCCGGCGGGTGCCGGCCAGGCGATGCTGGTTGCCGCATGCGCTGAAGCCATCAGCCACTGCCAGCAGCTCCGGTCGTCCAGGCTGCGACGCGGAACCTTCCGCGACGACCACCCTCGTCCGCTTCGCATCGTGCCGCGGACGCGCACCCCTACCGGGTGTCGATGCTCTCCCTCCATCGGGCACTTCCGCCCTTCTCTCCAACGGCAAACGCCCCACCGACGCGGCCTCGCGCCGACGCCTTGGCGTGCGCCTTCGTGCGCGATCCGCGCCCCTGATTCCAAGGAGTTTTCCATGCACACCATCCGCCTTCAAACCAACCAGCACCGGTTGATCGCCAACCTTCGCCACGCCTTCAATCAACGCTCGATGCTCGGCGAGCTCCTGCAGAACGCCCGCCGCGCGCAGGCCAGCGAGATCCGGATCACCGTCGATCAGAGCAGCCTGGCCATCCACGACAACGGCAGCGGCATTGCCGACCTGCAATCGCTGATCTTCATCGCCGAATCCGGCTGGGACGAGCCGCTCAAATCCAACGAGAACGCGTTCGGAATGGGCGCGCTCTCCACGCTGTACTTCGCCGAGCACCTGAGCGTGCATTCGCGCGGTGCCATGTTCAATGCGCGAACGGCGGACATCATCGCTGGCGAGCCGATTGATGTCGTGCGAGCCGACACCGACCTGGTCGGCACCATGATTCGTCTCGACGGAGTCCACCCGCCACACCCCAGCGACCAACTTCCCAACTGGGTGGCATGGGAGCTCAAACGCCTGTGCGAAGCCTTCCCTGTGCCGGTGTGGCTCAACGGCACCGAAATCCCCCGCCCACTCGCGTCTGCGTCCCTGGATTGGCGGCAGACGTCCATGGGAAAAATCTTGATCGATCTCACTGGCGCCCGCACGCAGTGGCGATGCTTCCTCCAAGGCCTGCCCATCGAGACGGGCGCGAACCACAGCCGTCATCAGGTCGTGCTGCTACCCGACGACACGCTCGCCAAGCTGCCGGACCGGCAGCATCTGCTGAACGAGACCCAGGATGGCCGACGCATCCAGGCGGCGGTCGACCAGGCCTATCGCCAGGCACTGATGGACAAGAAGGCCGCGCTGGCGCAAAGCGAGTTCGTCGAGCACTACGCTCATGTCTGCCTGCAGTCGTCCAATGCCGACCTGCTCAACGACCTGTCGTTCGTGCCCCGCGGGTGGTTCCGGGACTGGCAACAAGAGCCCGCAGGGTTTCGTCACTACTGGGAGCGCCGCGAAGCCGAGGGCGTCGTCTCTCGCACGGTGCTGCAGGAACTGGGCATCTGGCAGATCGATGCCGACCGATGCGACGCGCTCACGGCCGAGGTCTATCTGGAAGCGGCCCAGGCGTTCCTGCTGGAAGCGTCCGGCCTGGACGACGGGCACTGGGTCCACACGCTAGTCCGCCCCATTCACCCGGAGGATATCCACGTCGGCACGGGTGCGATCCTGCATCGAGACGCTGATCCCTGGTTGGCCGACTGCGAAGTCGAGCTGGCGCTCGTCGACACGCTGCAGGTCCACCTGGAAGGCGAATCGGGCTACGCAGTGCCAGCCATCCGCAAGGACGGCACGCTCTACCTCACTGCACAGGCATCGGATGCGACCCGGCTGGTCAGCGATTACGTCTTCGAGGATCGCTACGAGGAGGACCGCGAGGATGAAGACGCAAAGACCCTGCAGACCTTCATCGCCGTGGGTTGCTCGTCTGCGCCGGATCGCGTCGTCGATGCCCTGCTCCCCGACGTGCTGCGTTACAGCGCGCAGCCGAAGCTGGCGGGCGCCACGGTCCGCCTGGTCTTCGATGCGGCCGGAAAGCTCCAAGCGGTCACCGCATGACCCCGTCCGCCGCGGTGCCGGCCCCTCGCCCCGCGCCGCCATCCCCACCAAAGCATCCCGCGCTCCAAAGCGATCGGCGCGAACCCGAAAGCGGTCGCGCGCACGTCCACTTCACACGAGAACCTCCCATGCCCCTCCACCAGCAACCCTTGCAGGGTGTAAGGCATCACCTTACACTTCAACAACCGTGATCCGGTCCATCCGGCACAAGGGACTGCGGGCACTGCACCAGCGTGGCGACACGGCTGGCGTTTGCGCCGACCATGTCGCCCGCCTGCGGCGCCTGCTGGCTTCCCTGGACGTGGCCCAGGTCCCGGCCGACATGGACCGTCCCGGCAACCGGCTGCATCCCTTGAAGGGGAAGCTGGCCGGCCACTGGTCGGTCAGCGTGTCCGGCAACTGGCGCGTCACTTTCCGCTTCGACGGCTCCGACGTGGAGCTGGTCGATTACCTCGACTATCACTGAGCAGGAGGCCTCCATGGCTATGCACAATCCTCCCCACCCGGGTGAAGCGTTGCGCGAGGACGTGCTCCCCGCGGCCCAGCTGTCGGTGTCGGGCCTGGCGCGGCACATCGGCTACTCCCGCGGGCAACTGTCCACGGTGCTGAACGGCCGGGCGGCCATCAGCGCCGACCTCGCCCACCGGCTCGAACTGGCGGGCCTGGGCAGTGCCCGGCAATACCTGGCCGAACAGGCGGCCTACGACCTGTGGCAGGCAGAACACCGCGAGCATCCCCGCATTGCACGCCTGCAACTGGCCTGATTTCTCAACCTCCGTTCCATCCCCTTCCCCATGGCCCCGCATTCCGATGCGGGGCTTTTTTTTGCCTCGGCAATCCGGACGGCGCGGGATTCCGATTTCCGGCCGACGCGGCCAGGCGCGCGCGCGAAGCTGGCTGCATGTGTCGCTGACGTCGTCAGCACCATGCCAGCAGCCAGGGTCCCCGAGGCTGCCGCGGGAGTTTCTCCCGCGCGATCCGCCCGTCCGCCATCGCATCGAGTCCGCGGACACGCGTCCTGATGACGCCGATGCCGATTCATCCACCGCCTGCGGGAGCTGCCATCCCGTCAGGGATTGCTCGATCCCGCTTCTTCCAGGAGCTCGCCCATGTCCCACCTGTCCCAGCCAACCCGCGCCGATACCCCGTCCCAGCCAACGCGTTTCGGCTGCCTCGCCCTCGCTTACGCCGGCAAGTACATCGGCACGCGCGACGCAGAAGGTCCCGTCTCGCGCGAGTCCAACGAGTACTTCCGCAGCGAAGCCGCCGCCCAGCAGGCGCTGGCGCGCGGTGGCTGGTCCCAGTTGCCCACCCCGTGATCCATCGAAGGAGCTTTCATGCACCCGCTTCTCCCACCGGAAGTCGTCGAACAGATCGAACGTGAGGAACGGCATTTCGCCGCGGCACCCGATGCGTTTTTCCAAGCCTGGAAGCGCGGCGTGGAAATCGCTGGACCCGAGTGGTTCGGCGACGGCACGCCCCAAGGCCTGCAGCGCGCCCGCAGCAAGTGGGACCTGCGCCCGAACCTGCTGCGGCTTGGCGACGCCCTCGGCGTGCTGAGCAGCGGCCAGCGCATGTTCCTGTCGGCGATGGTCAGCTTCTACAACGCCAGCGAAGGCGCAGCGATGCTGCGCCGCTGCGGCTTCGAGGGCCTCGCCGACCTGGGCGGCCTCGATCTGCAGCGGCGCCAGGTCATCGCCGATCTGGTGCTGCACTACAGCGGCTGGTAGGCCTGCCCGGGCTGCTGCCGCACTGTTTTCCGCTGTCCCCACGAGCGCCATGGGTCCCGCCTGGGGCCATGGCCCTCTTTTTTCGAGTGCCCCCTTCACCTCCTGACCGACGCCTGACAGCGCCGGTCGTTTCCCTGCGGATGCCATGTCCGCAAGGGCCGGCTCCGCGTCCCACACCAGGAGCCAACCCATGGCAGACAACCACTACGAGGCCACTGGCGTCCTCGTTCTCGAGCGGGTGACCCCGGTCATCCGCGCACTGTTCGGCGGATTCCAACTGGATGCCGACTACCCCGGCAATGGCGAGGCCTACATCGCCCTCGTTGGCAACGCCCCTCCGAGCTGGGACGACCTCCGCGAGGAACTGGTCGAACTGGCCAAGCCCTTGGGCTTCACACCCTCCGTCGCGGCCACCCCGCCGGTCGGCGAAGTGCTGCAGGTGCTTGCCCAGCACTTCGGCGCAGACGGTAACGTGGCGTTGATGTCCCTGATCGGGCGGGACCGGTTCGAGGATGCCGCCGATCTCCATGTGCTGTTCCTGCTCGCCACATGCTTCGATGACGGGCACCACCTGCGCGAGATCCGCTTCGAGGGCTGCTGGCACTGCGACAAGCCGCTTCTGTTCGAGTTCTGGGGCGCAGGCCACTACCTGAGCCGCGAATTCGAGGCCCACAGCGCCTCCGGCCATGCCCTGCAACTGGGCCCCCTGATCCGGGAGGCTTTATCCAGCGGCGACTTCGACCAGGGCGCCACCGTCATCGCGCGCGAAACGGACCGACTGCTGGCCGGCATCCGCAATGCCGCCCATCGCAGGCAACTGCAACGCCGTGTCGTCTGGCACCTGATCGAAGGCCTTTGCACTGACGGGGAGCCGTGATCCCGAAAGGCCGCGCCTCCGATTCGCCAGCGGCATTTCCCCAGCAGCCATGACCTATCCAGGCTGCGGTGCGGTTCGCCGCACAGGTCATTCCTCTTCGGACGCGTCGTGCGTCCTTTCACACCAACCCACAAGGGATCTTCCTCCCTTGCGGGCGGAAGTCCCTTGGATTTCTCAAGGAGTCTTCCATGGATACCCAAGCCCTCCGCGCACAGATGCCGACACTGGTCTGCGGCCACGTGCCCTCCAACGTCCACCGCTTCAAGTTCCAGGTCTTCGACGGCGAACCCAAGGTCTCGATCCTGGGCATTCCCGTCGATCCGAAGCCCTTCGACGGCAAGGTCATTGCCAGGACCGACGAAGCGATCGTCATCAAGACGGGCCGAGCCGAGTTCGCGGTGCTCGACCGGGCGCTGGTGACCGAAGTGCCAGATGAAGGCGCCAAGGTGCACGTGGAGCCCTATGCCAGGCGCCGCTTCGATGGCCTTCGGGCGGACACGCCCGAAAAGCAGGTCGAACGGACGGTCGACGGTCTCACCTATTCGGTACACACCACGGTGTTGGGCTCCGCGCCTGCCAAGCTGCCCATCCCGAAGCCCCGCTGTCCCGAACTGGCCGCGCTGATCGAACAGCTGGAGCAGTTGCCGGCACCCGACGGTTTTCGTCGCATCACGCACATGCTGGTCGATGCGGGCGCGCGGGATTTCACCTGGGTGGATCCGACGCCCGCCAACATCATCCAAACGCCGCCGGCCATCGGCTTCACTGTCTCCACGGGCAAGTTCGCCGGCGACGTCCGCGTGCTGTACGACCGCGGCGCGGATCAGTACGTGATCGAACTGCACCGCGGTGGCGAGTGCATTGACCGCATCGAGGACGTGTTCTTCGACGACCTTGGCCGGGTTTTGGAGGGGCTGATCGACGACGGCAGCTGGCGCCGCATCCGCGTGCAGCGCGTGCCGTGATCGCACCCGTCTGGCGATAACACCTGCCTCGCTCCTCGCCCACCCGGCGAGGAGCCTTCCTTCATTTTTTCAGGATGTACTGGCTCGCCGAGCGCGGCGAGCGACGGCCCGATGGCCACCAGAAGCGGATCGCCTATGCGGTCGGCTGCAACCCCGATGTCGATCCCTTCGATCACTGGTGGGAACGGGCGCGCGCCGAACTGGGCGGCGACGACTTCGGGGAATACCTCGATCCGTCCGAAGGCGTGCTGGCGCGCATTCTGGTCAGCGAAGACGATCTGGAGCTGTCGGCCACATCGACCCACCTGTCTCTGCAGGCCGTGCCGCCCGCAGCGATCGACCATTGACCGGCCCCCTTCTCCCCTTCACCAGCCCCCGCCACGCGGGGGCTTTTCTTTTCCGGCAATGCGGTCGGATGACAGGCCCCCTTGTCGGTAGCGCACCGGCCCAGGACAAACGACGCTTCGCGCATGCCTGCCGACCGATGTCGGTGACATGCCAGGCAACCTCCGGTCTTCGAGGTTGCGCGCAGCCCATCCGCTGCGTGACCGGACCAGTTCGCACCGCATCCCTCGTGCGAACGACCACCGGCTTGCCCGGTGGTGGATGCAGATCGCCTCATCAACCCACCGCGGGGTTACGCACTCTCCCCGCAGCGTGGGGTCGGTGTGTCTCCGCTTTCTTCCCCTGGAGATTCACCATGAACACCCCATCCCACACGAAGTCGTACTTCGACCTCCACACCTCGGGCATCGGCTATGTGCAGCGGGCCCGCGAAGTTCCCGTCAAGGGGGGCCGGCGTGCACAGCCCTTCTTGGCGTGCACGATCGCCGCGCTGGTCGGTCCTGCGAAGGATCCGAGCTACCGGTATTTCGATGTCAAGGTCTCCGGTGCCGAGGCCAAGAAGCTGGTCGAGCGCTACATCGGTGTCGACGATCCCCGGCAGCGTCCTCTGGTCCGTTTCCGGATCGGCGACCTGTGGGGCGATCCGTACATCCGTCCGAGCGGTGAACGCAAGGGCGAAGCCGCCGCGAGCATCAAGGGCCGGCTGCTGAAAGCCGAACCGATCGAGCGCACCGAACTGGCAACGGTCGATGTGCACGAACTGATCACCCGGGGCATCGGTTACCTCAACCGTCCGAAGGAAGTCACTCCGAAGGATCGCGATGCGTTCCTCTCGTGCTCCATTGCCGCGTTGGCGGGTCCCGTCGATGAACCGGAATACCGCTACATCGACGCGATCGTCGAAACCGTCGATGCCCAGCACCTGGTGCGGCGTTGCGTGCAGGCCATCGAGGCCGAGCGCAAGGTACTGATCGCCTTCCGTCTGAACGACATGAAGATCGATCCTTACATCCGCACCCGGGGCGAGCATGCGGGCGAAGCGGCTGCGAGCCTGGAGTCCAAGCTGATCCACGTCGGCATGATCAAGATCGACGGCCAGAAGGTCTATCCCGAGGTCCCCGCGACCACCGAGGCGCCAGTGGCGCAGGACGACAGCGCCTGCGACGCCGCCGGCCCTGCCGACGACGACGCCGGCGTCCCGCCGTCCGAGTCCGCCGAGCGCGAGACCGAAGAACACGAGCCGGCCCTGGCCGCCTCGTGCTGAACCGACAGGGCCCCGTCACCGGGGCCCTGTCTTTCCTCCCCAGCAGCCCATGCAGCTCCTTCCCCGGAGGTGCATGCGTTCGCACGTTCCATCCCACGCATCCCGCACGGCCATCCCGCGGCTGGCGGGCTGCTGCATTGTTCAAGGAGAACGGACATGTCTCTTGCCACCCGCTTTTCGCACCACTCCCCCGTGCTGCGCGCGGACCGTCCGCTGTCGGACGACCAGATCCGCACCGTTGCGCCCTCCATCTTCGCCGATGAACCCCACGGCAGCCGGTCCCACCGATACGCCTACATTCCGACCGCGACCGTGCTCTCCAAACTCCGTGCTGAAGGCTTCGAGCCTTTCATGGTGTGCCAGACGCGGGTCCGCAAGGAGGATCGGCGCGAATTCACCAAGCACCTGATCCGCATGCGCCACGCGAGCCAGATCAACGGCGCCGAGGCCCAGGAGATCATCCTCGTCAACAGCCACGACGGCACCAGCAGCTACCAGATGCTCGCCGGCATGTACCGGTTCGTCTGCCACAACGGCCTGGTCTGCGGCGACACCGCCGCAGACATCCGCGTGCCTCACAAGGGCGACGTGTCGGGCCAGGTGATCGAAGGCGCCTTCAAGGTGCTCGACGGCTTCGACACCGTGCGGGAATCCCGCGACGCCATGCGCGCCCTCACCCTCAACGAGGGCGAGGCGCAGGTGTTCGCGCGCTCCGCACTGGCGCTCAAGTACGACGATCCGGACAAGCCTGCACCGGTCGCGGAAAGTCAGTTGCTCTCGCCGCGCCGCTTCGACGATCGGCGGCCAGACCTGTGGTCCGTCTTCAACCGGGTCCAGGAAAACCTGGTCAAAGGTGGTCTGTCCGCGCGAACGGCCAATGGCCGTCGCCAGCGCACGCGAGAGGTACGAGGAATCGATCAGAACCTGCGCCTGAACCGCGCGCTGTGGATGCTGGCCGATGGCCTGCGCCAACTCAAGGCCTAGCGCCGCACGGACCTCGCCCCTCGCGGGCGGGTCCGCTTCTTCCGCTTTGAACGGGCGCCATCCGGCTCCCATCACTTTTTCCGAGGAGACATCCCATGTGGCCACCAACCAACCGCCGTTGTCCACGACACCCCACATCGTTACCGGCCAGCTGACGCTGCGCACCATCCGTGGCCGCAACGGCCCGTTCAACGTCGGTCGGCTCGTCACGCCGATTGGCGAGTTCGCCGTGAAGGACGCGGAACTGGAGCAGTACCCCGAAGGCAAGTACGAAGGGAGCTTCGCCATCCGCTACATCTATCCCAAGGCGTATCCCACCGCCGGCGGCATGCGCTTCGAAATCCGGGCCAACCTCGACGGGATGACCCTCTCGGGCCTGGACCAGTTGAGCCGCGACGAAGTCCGCAGCTTTGCGCCGCAGGACGTCGATCCGCTGGACGAGGACCTGGGTGCACCGGCCACTGCCACACCGGCACCGGTCCCCGAGCCAAGTCCCGCGTCCAAGCCCGCACCCGTGCGGACATCGAAAGATCCGCTGATCGATACCACGCCGTTCGGCATGGACGCGCCATCCACTGCCGCGGCTGACACCACTACCGCCGGTAGTGCCGACAGTGAGGACGCTGCGTTGTTCGGTGTGCTGTGGCCCCTGGGCGAGTTCGTCAAGCTGGACTCGACCATCGACCGTCGCACGCTGCGCATGCAGATCGCACGCCTGGGCTCGCTGGGCTATGCGCTGGATTTCAGGTCACAGGAATGGAAACGCCAGCCGGACCCCCAGGCGGCGTAAGTCTCTGCACCGCATCCGCGGTGATTCATCCACCCGCTGGAGCGCCTTCCCGCGCGGAAGGGAGGCTCTGGCCTCTTTCTGGAGTTCTTCACCATGTCAACGATCGACTGCAGTACTCAATCACATCCCATTGGTCACACGCCCGACGCGTTCGATGAACCCGCGTGGCGCACGGTCTGCGAGGCACTCGCCGCGCAAGCCAACAAGGGTTGCGGCCTGTCTCACGACTACTACGTCGAACGCTTCAGTTCGGCGATCGATGCGCAAGCCGGTCGATTGCCCGAAGACCAGCGCGCACAGGCTCTGAAAATCGCACGGGAATGGGACTACGCAACACCGGCCGAACGGCAGGAATCCCAGGACTGGAATGCGGATAACGGCTATTGCTCGCACGGCATCGAACTGGGTTGCTGTCCCGCCGGTTGCGGTTCGTACTGAGGACTGGCACTTCGCTCCATCGCCGCACACGCGGCGCTTTCAGCACCCGCCGGGGTTCTTCCCCGCGGGGGAGACCTCCGGCTCTTCTATCTCAGGAGGCCTCCCATGGGCTGGCATTTCTCTCCCCAATCGCGGTCAGAACTGATCGCGCAACTGATCGCTCCGCAGGAGACCGAGCGCGCCAGCGTGAAGGTCATCGCCCACGCGCTGCGCGGCAATGTCCTCTGGTCCGTCGCGGAAGTGACCGCCAAGACCGAAGGCGTACATCGGGACCTCGCACCGGGCCAGTCCCTGCGCACCATCCGTTGCGATTTGATGGAGCGCAGCGGCGACCAATGGGGCTACAAGCCCTTGGACGAGTCCATGCACCCGTACTACTACTCGTGCCCGCTCTCCTACCTCGACCTCGCGCCAGAGCAGTCCGCCGACTGGCGTGCAGGCGTTCGCGCCTACCACGCGCGGCGTCGCACACCCACGATGGCCGCGGCATCCACCACGGTGCTGACGGCTTGAGCGAAGGAGCCGACATGGACCCGATCCTGGCGGCGCTTTCGCCCTCGCTGTTGTCACTCGTTGAAGGGAGTTTGTCCAACGACGAAGTGTCCTGCGATGCAGAAATGCGGGCGCACTTCATCGGCAACGGCCTGACCGAGGAACAGGCACGGCAGGCACTGACCTACCGCGACCAGTACCTCCACTACATCTACCTGGAGGGTTTCACGCCGATCACCTCGGCAGACCAGGCGCTTCACTTCAACCCGCACACCCGGCAGTTCACGCCGGGCTGAGCGGCTTTTTTTCCACCCCCTGGGGCAGTACTTGCCCCGGCGGGCGGTGCTGCCCCCTTCATCCGAGGACACCACCATGCCCGCAAACCGACCCTCCACTCCGCCCCTCTACCGCATCGACGAATGCGCCGACCTGATGGTCGATGCCTGCGTCTGCGGCGCACAGGGCGAACTCGTCTTCCTGTCCGTCTGGGCACGCGACACCGCCATCCAGGAGTTTCTGGCGCGCCTGACATTGCCAGGCGACGCACAGGGCCTGGACCAGTTCCACTTGGTCACCGGCGAAGGCGCTGCGCTTCCCGTGTTCGTCGGCAACGTCGAGCAATTGGAAAAGCGCACGACGCGCGCCTTCCGCCGCACCCTGTTCGGCTCCATGGTCCACCTGTGGCTGTTCGATCGCCGCTGCGTGCAGCCCGATAAAGCGAACGCCAGCGCGCTCGCCCTGATTCCCAAGGCCGACGCCGCGTCCACCGAACGGTTGTGGACGCTGGTGCAGCAGACCTGTCCGCTGCCCCTGCTCGACCACTGGCGCGACACCGTGCTGGAACTGCTGTCCACCCAGGCGATGCTGAGCCGCCTTCCGATGGCGCTCGGGCCGCTCGAAGGCCATCGGCTGGCCCTGGATGTGCCCGTGCTCGCCCGAGCATTGGGTGAGTTGATCCGCCGCGATGTTCTCCGCGCCTGCGCGCAAGACGCCCTCCCGGCGGAGCCGCTTCGGCGGCGCGCCTGACGCCCTCGATGGGCCTGCAACGCTGGCCCTTCCTCCTTTTTTCTCCCCGCAACAGGAGCATTCCATGGCACTCATGTTTCCGCGCCTCGCGCGCAATTTCATCAAGGCGGGCTACTTCCCGACCGACGAACCGACCCTGGAGCGGGTGCTGTCCGCCCTCGCACCCGCCAGCGGTCCGATGTGCATCCTCGATCCCTGCGCCGGCGAAGGCGTGGCGATCGCCGAGGCGGCCCACGCCCTCGGGCGCGAGCAGGTCACCGCGTATGCCGTCGAATACGACGGCGAGCGCGCGGCCCACGCGCGTTCGCTGGTGGACCACTGCCTGCACGGCGACCTCATGGACACGATGATCTCCCGCCAGGCCTTCGGCCTGCTCTGGCTCAATCCGCCCTACGGCGACCTGTCCCGGGACGCCAACGGCAACATCGGCTACCAGGGCCAAGGCCGTGCGCGGCTGGAAAAGCTTTTCTACCAGCGCTGCCTGCCGCTGCTGCCGTACGGCGGCGTGCTCGTCTTCATCGTGCCCAGCTACGTGCTCGATGCCGAACTGGTCGGATGGCTCACGCGCCACTTCGATGGCCTGCGGGTCTACCGAGCGGTGGAGACGCAGTTCCGCCAGGTGGTGGTCTTCGGTCGCCGGGTCCGCCAGCGCGACCAGGCGTCGGACGAAGCGAAAGCCGCGCGCGGCCTGCTGCTGCAGGTCGGGCATGGCGACGTGGAAGCCGACGCATTGCCGACCGAATGGCCGTTCCTGCCGTACACCGTGCCTGCCAGCCCGGCGCCGCCGGAGCATTTCTACCGCGTGACGATGGAGCCGGCGCAGTTCGCCGAGGAAGTCGGCCGGCTGCAAGGGCTGTGGCCTTCGGTACAGACGCACCTGGGCGCCGCCCAGCAGGCCTTGCGCCCACCGGCGCGGGCCTTGTCCTCCTGGCATCTCGCCTTGGCGCTCGCAGCCGGTGCGGTCTCTGGCGTGGTCACCTCCAAGACCGGCCGCGTATTGGCCGTCAAGGGCGACACGCACAAGGAGAAAACGCTCGCCAGGCAGTACACCGAGCGGGACGACGGCTCCGTCGCAGAGACCCGCATCCTCACCGACAAGTTCGTGCCGGTCATCCGCGCGTGGGACTTGACGCCGTCCTCCCCGACCCGGGGCGAGGTGTTGACCATTCGCTGACGTTCGATCCCATCGGCGGCCTCGCCGCCTCTTTCCAACCCAAGGAGTCATTCCATGCTGCAAGGTCTCTTCGCACGCCAGCGGCGTGCATCCGTGCCGTCCCCGCTGTTCTCCGTGTGCCAGCTCCAGTTGAGCGAGCAGGTGCATTGGCTGGACAGCAAGGGCCTCCTTGATCCCCTGCCCTATGTGCAGCGCCACATGCGCGGCGACTGGGGCGAGGTCGATGAAGCCCGGCGCCGCGCCAATGAAGGCGCGCTGCAGGCAGGCGGCGTCCTGCAATCGCAGTACCGCATCACGCCCCGGCTGGCGTTGCTCGTCCTCACCGACGAGGCGCGCCACCGCACCGTCGTGCGGCTGCCGGAGGAACCGGATCCCCGCTGAGCGGTTCCGCTTTTTTTTCATTCACCCCCTGGGGCACGTCGCGGCCCCGGGGCCGGGCGTGCTCCGCTTTTGAAAGGAGCCTTCCATGTCGTCTTCTTCTCATCGCATCCCGCAGCGCCACAACCCGCTGTTTCCCATCGGCGCGCTGGTCTACAGCGAAGGGGTCTACCGGCTGGTCCGCGAGGGCCGGCTGGACCCCCTGCCCTGTGTCCAACGCCACATGCGCGGTGACTGGGGCGATGTCTCCGACGAGGCCTGGCATGCGAACAACGCCGCGCTACCAGCAGGCGGACGCCTGGGCTCGTTCTATGTCGTCACCCGCGAATTGAATCTCCACGTTTTCACGCTGGCGGACCGCAGTGCGACCCACGTCGTGCTGCCGTCCGAGAACTGATCTCGCTTCTCCGACGGCTTGCCGTCGCTCTTCCCATCCCCGGGGCATGCCACCTGCCCCTCGGGGCGGGTGCATGCCCTTTTTTTCTTTGGAGCATCACCATGTCCCTCGATCTCGATTCCAACGATGCGGCGCCCATGCAGGGCGAACTGCTGGACGACGCATCGTCCCCGCTCACCATCGCCCTCACCGACTTCGTCTCGGAGTTCGGCGACGAATTGCTGCAGGCCCTCAACGGTGCGAACCCGCCGGTGTACACCGGGCAGGTGCGCATGCACCGGCAATCGGTGCTCTCCGGCCTCAAGCGCCGGCTCTTCCCCGCGCAGGCCGACGTGGTGCACGCGGTTACCGAGCTGCTCGTCGACCGCGGCGAACGCGCTGCGTTCGTCAACGGAGAGATGGGCTGCGGCAAGACCACCGTCGGCATCGCCACCGCCGCCGTGCTGCACGCCGAAGGCTACCGCCGCACGCTGGTGCTCTCCCCGCCCCACCTCGTCTACAAGTGGCGCCGCGAAATCCAGCAAACCGTCGCTGGCGCCAAGGTCTGGGTGCTCAACGGCCCGGACACACTGGTCAAGTTGCTCAAGCTGCGCGAGCAGCTGCAGGTCCCCGCGCACGCGCAGGAGTTCTTCGTGCTCGGGCGCGTGCGCATGCGGATGGGCTTTCACTGGAAGCCCGCCTTCGCAGTGCGGCGCACCCGCCACGGCGACGTCGGCACCTGCCCGCATTGCGGCACCGTCATCACCGACGAGGACGGCGAGCCCATCGGCACCGCTGAACTCGATGCGGAGGAAACCCGCCGCACCTGCGGTGGCTGCCGTTTGCCGCTGTGGACGCTGATGCGCCCGCGCAGCCTGTCGGCCACCGATCAGTCCAGCGCGGTGCTCAAGGCGCTGCAGCGCATTCCCACCATCGGACAGGTCACCGCGCAGCGGCTGATGCGCACGTTCGGCGACGGCTTTCTCGCCTCCATGCTCGGCGACAACATCCACGAGTTCATCAACCTGATGGATGACCGCGGCGAGCTGGTCTTCTCGGACCGCCAGGCACATCGCATGGAGCGCGCGATGGCGAACATGGAGTTCGGCTTCGGCGAGGGCGGCTACCAGCCATCCGAGTTCATCAAACGCTATCTGCCGCAAGGCACGTTCGACCTGCTCATCGCCGACGAGGCGCACGAGTACAAGAACGGCGGCTCGGCCCAGGGACAGGCGATGGGCGTGCTCGCGGCGAAGGCGCGAAAGACGCTGAATTTGACCGGCACGCTGATGGGTGGCTATGGCGACGACCTGTTCTATCTGCTGTTCCGTGCCCTTCCCGGGCGGATGATCGAAGACGGCTACCGGCCCTCGAAAAGCGGCTCGATGACCTCGGCCGCGATGGCATTCATGCGCGACCACGGTGTGCTCAAGGACATCTATTCCGAGAGCACCGGCACTTCGCACAAGACGGCCAAGGGCTCCAAGGTGTCGGTGCGCACGGTCAAGGCACCGGGCTTCGGGCCGAAGGGCGTGCTGCGCTGCGTGCTGCCGTTCACGGTGTTCCTCAAGTTGAAGGACATCGGCGGCGACGTGCTGCCGCCCTACGACGAAGAGTTCCGAGAAGTGGCGATGAACCCGGCGCAGGCATCGGCCTACCAGAACCTGGCAGGCCGGCTCACTACGGAATTGCGGCAGGCATTGGCACGCCGCGACACGACGCTGCTGGGTGTGGTCCTCAACGTGCTGCTGGCCTGGCCGGACACGTGTTTCCGGTCGGAGACGGTGGTGCATCCCCGCACGCGCGACACCTTGGCGTTCGTGCCGGCCCAGTTCCACGAACTGGACGCCATGCCCAAGGAACGGGAACTGGTCGAGATCTGCCGGCAGGAGAAGGCACTGGGCCGCAAGACCCTGGTCTACACGGTGTACACCGGCACGCGCGACACGACGGCGCGGCTCAAGCGGCTGCTGGAGATGGAAGGCCTGAAGGTGGCGGTACTGCGCGCGAGCGTGGAAGCCTCCCGCCGCGAGGACTGGATCGCCGAGCAGCTGGACCGCGGCATCGACGTGCTCATCACCAATCCGGAACTGGTGAAGACCGGGCTGGATCTGCTGGAGTTTCCGACGATCGTCTTCCTGCAATCGGGCTACAACGTGTATTCGCTGCAACAGGCCGCACGCCGCTCCTGGCGCATCGGCCAGAAGCAGCCGGTGCGCGTGATCTACCTGGGCTACGGCGCCACCTCGCAGATGACCTGCCTGGAACTGATGGCCAAGAAGATCATGGTGGCGCAGAGCACGTCGGGCGACATCCCGGAATCGGGGCTCGACATGCTGAACCAGGATGGCGATTCGGTGGAGGTGGCACTGGCACGGCAGCTGGTGCATTGATCCTGTGACGACACTTGGCGGCTCCTTCGGGAGCCGTTTTTTTGCCCGCGCACCAGCCAAGCGCGCTTACCAGCCGTTACGACGGCGGAAACACTACGTCCGACACTTTCCACCGTGTAGAACGACCCGGAGAACAGGATGATCTCTTCCCGCACTCTTGCAGCCACGTCCAACCAGGACGCAGCACCGAACGCACGTCCCCCGACACCCGGCCAACCCCTTCCCGATGATGAAATCCCGTTCAAGGCGGATGTGTGGAGGGACAACGGGCGCATCGTCGGAGCGACTTTCAAGGGGCAGATTTCGACCACCAGATTCAACGGACGGGTGAAGACCGGCGGCGCCGAGGTCAATGTCGAGCGAGGCAATGCCTTTGGCTCCGCCTCCACCAACGGCACGTCCATGGATGGCCGCGTGGGGTTCAGAACTGGCCTGGAGAACTTCGAGTTGAGCGCCTCGTTCGCCCCGGGCGGAGAGCTCAGCGGATCGGGCAAGGTTACCGTGGGCGATGCGTCGTTCTCGTTTTCCAATGACTCCATCGGCACCGAGTTCAAGTTCGCCAACGGCGCCAGCGCCGCGATTAGCAGGAGTACGGACGGGGCATGGAACGCGAGCTGGAGCTCCCCGGCTGCGGGCAGCTTCCAGACGGCACTGAATTTCGAGAACAGCGGCGGCAGTTGGTCGATTAACGCCAACTTCACGCTCAAGGTCGAGTGACGGCATAGCATTGATCGCGTGCGCTGCGTGCCGCGCACTAGTTTTCGGAACCTTACGGTGGACGCAGATGCTGCCGCAATCCTTCGTCGCTCGGGCAATCCTGATCGCACTGATCCTGGCCTTGGCTGGTTGCGCTTCGATGGACAGGAGCATGCATCGCTTCGACAGTTGGCTGGGCTCGTTCAAGAGCCGCGATGATGGCGGCTACCTCGCCACCTGCAACGAGCCTGGCAACACGTTCGACGCGACGACCGCGCCTCCTTGCGAGAGCGCTCTCCGAAGGCACTGCCCGAACGGGTTCAACCTTGCCAGCGTCGGTGCCACGGAAAACCCCAGCCCCCGCAGCTTTACCGAAAAGTACCGGGTGACGGCCCTGGCGTACTGCAAGTGAGTCGCCGCAGGCGGGGCTCTGAGGGAGAGCCGGTCAGACTTCCCCTACTGCGCGCCATCAACCGAACTGGCATCCTATCGAAGTCCAGGTGTCCGGCATGCCCCGGGCTCTCCGGGCGTGAGAACGCCATACAACAGTCGACTCGTGCGTTGTGATCGCGTGTAGCGCGATGCTCTGTCCGAACGTAGTTTCGGAAAACTACGAGATTGCTGGGGTGTCTGGCTTGAAGATACAGTAATTGCTGATCCACCCTGATTGTGGTGAAGCTCCTCTTGGCTGGTGGCAAGCTGGTCGAATGGGTTAACACTGCAGCTTTGATGTTTCACTTCCAACAAGTCTTCACCAATCATCGAATGGCACAAAAATCAGTTGAAGTGACCCAATGAATAGCAATCAGATTTCTCAAAAGGGACGCTTCTACCTCCTCGATCCGGACATACGCGGCGGAGGTCCTGGAACCGATGTTGAAATCTCCAACGAAGAAGCCCTTCTGACACCTCCACGCCTCATCATCCGGCCCGTGGAAGGCGGATTTCCGACGCTCGCGGAAACGCCGGTTCTGGCTCACGAGCGCAATTCAAAAAGGCGCCCTCGAGATCTCGAAGGAGGATTCAGTGGTTACTGGCTGGTTTCGGAGCGGCTCAAGCGCGCTTTCGAGTCAGTGGACGCCGAGGGCTTTGCATTCGTCCCCTGCGATTACACATTGCCGGACGGCTCGAAGGGCCCGCAGCATTACCTGTGCGACGTGGTTCGGACCATTTTTGCGCTGGACAAATCCAGCTCTGAATTTCAAACGCGAATCGCCCGGGATCACGCTGCCAATCAAGACGTGGAGATGATTACGTTTTCGGGAGGAGCGAAGCTATTCTTCAAGCAGGAATTGATTGGGGATGCCCATGTCTTCAGGATGGGAGAGGATCCATCCAGCGTGATCTGTGATCGCACGATGTATGAAGCGATACGAAGCGCGGGAATTGGAGTGAAACCTAGCTCCGATGGCCTGTGGTGGAAGGACGCCGCCGATTTCTAGTGGCTTGCACTCACTGTGATATGCCGACTCGGAATTTCGGACCGTGGCCAAGAATGACAAGCCGGTTTTTCAGGGACACCACCTTGTTGAGCAGCAAGCATTCCGAGACAGCGCTCTGCTCAAGAAGCTCTCCAATGTGGGGCTTTTCAGTCTGGATGGCGACGCCAATCTGCTGAACCTCCCGGGGGACAAGCAACTGGCGCTGCAGCTTGACGTCTCTCCTCACAATGGCGGCCCTCTCGGACAGTATTCCCAGGGCCTGAGACAAGAACTGAATTTCCTCCAAAAGAGCTCTGATGGCCAAGCGGCAATGGCTGGCGATCGTGGGGCGGCCACGAGAGTCGCCAAGGACGTGGACAGGCTTTGCGCCACTTTGAAAGTGGCCATGGTGAACAACGATCTGCTGACCAACACGCCCATCGGAATGACGGTAGAGCAGGCCAACCAGTTCAACCGAGATTTCTTCAAGAAGCTGCCCGCCTACCAGCAAACCCACAGCCTGCAGATCGATGAAGCCATCAAGCTGACGGGTCCGGAAGCACGTTGGCCTGCGGTACTCAAGTCCGAATCCAATCTCATCCACAGTCTTCACGCGATCGATCAACCGGGCTTCAAGACAGTCAAAGGCGATGCGGCAATCGGTCGACAGTTGTTGGGGGAATCGGTCGAGCAGGCGCAGGCAGGTGGACGCCTGACGCTTTCAGCGCAGGGCACCGATCAGGTCAGTCAAGCGTTTGCCAGCAACGCGGCCGTAGCGCAGCCCCTACGCACGGTGCCAATGGCATCCAGCTCCACCGCGTTGGATCCGCATTCCACAGTTGCTCCGCGCTCGCAACGCGGCTTCGCCACCGCAGAGCTACTGGCCGGCGAGCTGTCTGCAGGCCAGGCACTGCGCACCGCCGGCCTGCTCGCCACCGCCGCCGACACGGTGATGACCGGCCAACGCGCCACGCAGTTCCTCGGCCAGGACAATCCGCTCGCCGCGCAATCGGAGCTTGCGCACTTTGCCGGCCGCAACGTCGGTGGCTGGGCCGGCGGTACCGCAGCTGCCTACGCGCTGGGTAGCTCGGGCGCCGGGCCGATGGTACTGATCGCAGCCGATGCATATTTCTTGAGTACCGCTGGCGAGAAGGCCGCCGCGTTGCTCGACAACCGCGCCATCTACACCCAGACCGATCGCGAGGGCACGCAGTGGTCGTTCAACGGCACCGCCTGGGCGCGCGAGGGCAAGGCCGACACCACCAACGACGGGGTAGACAACCCCACCTCCACTCCCATCATCGCCAGCTACGGGAAGGCACGCGAGCTCAATTACCAGGCCACCAGCGCCGCTGCCGCGTTGGCCTTGAAGGATGCGCCCGCTCCGCAGGATCCGTATCGCCAGCCGGCCAATGCCACTGACCGCCCCAGCCTGAGCAGCGCCGACTGGCGACGCGATGCAACGGACGGTCAGTGGCATCGGCTGGTCAAGGCCGAGATCTCTGGCGCCAATGATCGCGGCAGCTACGTGCAGGAAACCGCTTTGCCGCACCGCAAAGCCGAACTGGACGCGCAGGCGCAGGAGGTCATCGCCCGCAACATCGCCAACAGTCCCGGCGCGATCGCTGCGCGCTACGCACTGGCGCACCACCGCAGCGGCTGGGCGGCCGATGGCCTGCCGATGTCGCCAGCGGTGCAGCAGGCGCTGCCCGATCTGGATGCCTTGACCGCCTCGAACGGCCAGCGCTACTACCGTGACATCGAAGGCCAGTGGACCAGCAACGGCGCCCCACCCGATGGCAACCGCGTGCTGGAACTGGAGACCACGCGCGCGATGCTGCAACCGGCACTGGCCGAGCAGGCGCAGGCCATTGCCGCCATCCAGCAATCCCCGCAGGACGTACAAGGCGAGCAGACGCTCTACCGCTATCGCATTGTCGGCACCGAGTTGCAGCCGCAATGGCGTGAAGCGATCGAACTGGCGACGCAACGCACGCGCGAGGCAGAGGGACTTGCGGGCGATGGCGCGATGCAGTTGCAACGCGGGCCCGGTGGCACCTTCGGCGCCGATAGTCCGATTGCGCATCTGCAACGCGGCCCCGATGGCGTAGAGCGCATTGCAGCAGTCACCAGCACCGAGGACATCCGCCAAGCACTGCAGGAGGTACAGGCACGGCAGAACCCGGCCCTGCCGATACAGCAGCTGGCCTCTGCGCCTCGCTCATCGGACGGATCCGCAGATGCGGACACGTCGTCTTCCGCCCCCTCCAACCAGCATGCCCTCGACGTGCAGGCGCGGGGCCAGGCGGCCAGCGCCGCGCAGGAGCGTCAGGAACGGCAGCAGGAAGACCGGCAAGCGCAAGACCAGCAGCTGGCGCAGGCACGCGCGCACACGCTGCAGGAGCAGACCTCGCACGAAGACCGAGCGCAGGACGCTCAGGCGTTGCAGGCGCATGCATTGCAGGAGCTTCGCCGGCAAGAGTCGCAACAGCTGGAGCAGCAAGAACGGCAGGCACAAGCTTCCCAGCAACGCGAGCAAGTCCAGCAGCAGGCGCACGACACCCAACAGCGCGAACAAGCGCAGCAACAGGCCCAGGAGACGCGCCAGCGCGAGCAGGAAACACGCCAGGCCCAAGACGACCAGCAGAGCCAGCAGGAACGCCTGCAGGCGCAGACGGTGCAACATGCCGAGCAACAGCTGCTGCACGCCCAAGCGGCTCCACTACGCGAGCAGGAGCCGGCACAGGAGCCCGTCTCGCGCGAGCCGTCGTCGCTCCAGGCGCAAGACACATCGCCGCGCCAGCCCGAACAGCGGTATACCCCGGATGACGTCGCCCAACGGCGCCAGGAGCAGCTGGCAGAGCCTGCGCAAGCACATGCATCCGACGTAGCGCAGCAGCGGACGCAAAGCCGACAAACGCAAGAAGAGCACACGCAGGAAGTCCAGCAGCAGGTTGCGGACCTGCACAGCGGCCAACAGCCGATGACGGCGCAAGCCTCGGGTGCGCAGCAAGATGCACCGGCGCAGCAGCCCGAGCAGCCGGCAGACGCGTATCTGGCCCAGCCTGCGACTGCGCCTTCCGCTTCATCGCTCGCCATGCCGGTCGCCGCAGAACAGCGCGACGATCAACAGAAGCGCACGCCACAAGCACTGGAAGCACCAGATCCCCCGGCAGCGTTGCCAGTGTCCGCACAGCTCGCGCAAGCGAGAGGGACATCGCTGGAAATGCCGACCGCTGGTCGCTCCACCGACGCCCCCGAGGGCGCGGCTGATGCGCGCGAGCCGCTTTCCGCGTCCTTGGCAGATGAGCACGACCGTCCTGCCGCTGTGCCCGTCGATCCGGACTCCTGGGAGGAAATAGAGCGCTCCATGCGTGAACTGCGCATCCAACTCGAACAGGATCTCGAAACAGAAAGCCGCGTCGCAGAAGCGCGGCAGGCGCGCGTGGACCGTGGCGAACGGCCGTTTACCGAGTTGGAATTGCGTGATGGGTACGATCCGGATGGCCCCTCGGGACTGAGACCACCACGCGCCCCGCCGGCAGACGCCGCGCCACAGTCTCTTGCTGCTGGCGAGCAGGAAGATCGGCCGCAGCCCCAACGTAAAAACATCACCGGCGATCCGGATGTGGACGAGTTGCTGTACGCCATCGACTGCAAGAACGAACTGGCGATCGAACAGGCCTTGAAACGTGTCGCCAACAGTCCCTACAGCCAGGCCCTTGCCAAACAAGGGCATGAATTTCTGGATGCCCAGGCGATGCAGGAAGCCCAGGAGCAGGCGAGTACGCGCCAGGCACTGAACATGGACGTCTCGACAGAGGTGCAGACCAGCCGCGGCCCGGTGATGGTGATGACACTGCCGCAGTTCGCCAACGGACCGGCGATGCAAGGTCCGCAGGGTGACGGTGGTGGTGGTGGCGGAGATGGCGGTGGTGGAGGTGGAGGCGGTGGTGGTGGATAGCCGGCACGCGTGCAGCAAGTTGAATCATCGAGAGAACGCTATGGACATGCAGAACTCACCAGCGCTGCCCGAAGACAATGGATCGGAACGCGCGATGAAAGAATCGATTCAGGCCATGGCGGCCCTGATCGGGCAGCTGCAGCGGCGAGAGCATGCGCTGGAAGATCTGGTGCGGCAGCAGCTACAGTTGCTGCAGTCCGCCGTCCACAACGCTGATCAGCGGGTCGCTCGGGTGGTTGAGACCGCGCTGCCCCGCCTGACGCAACTGAGTCAGCAGGCGTTGACGCAGACGCTGGAACCGGCGGCGGAGCGCTTCAACAAGAAGATGAGCACCGCGGAACAGACGCTTCAGCAGGCCACGCAGCGCTATGCGAAAGCGCAGCACGCCTTGGAAACCACAATCATGCGACGAATGTGGATCGCATCGATCGCACTGCTGCTGTCGGGTGTCCTGAGTGTGATCGTCGCAGGCTACGCTGCGTACAGCACGAAGGCGGTCATCGCGGAAGCGGCGCAGCGCCGGGCAGAAATCGACTATCTGGATCGTGTTGCGCGCGCCAATCTCGTGCCCTGCGGCGACGATAGGTTATGCGCCGAGCTAGAGAAGAGAGGCGCGCGCTATGGCAATCAGAGCCAGTTTCGCGTGATCGCCTTGCGCAGATCTACTCCACGCTGAGCTGCTCGCGCAGCTTTTGAAACTCGCAGGCTTGGAGAAGGCAGCACAATCAAAGCGCAAGTGCGGACTTCGGATTGATGACTGACGCGAGCGCCGATCAGATGGATCGTCACGACAACCCAGTTGTTCGAGATGTTCCAAATGCAGGCGATCTCTCTGTCCGAATTCGACCGCAGTCATGCCATGGCCGTTGCTGGCGCACTCACTCTGGCCATGCTGGGCGGTTGCGCCACCGTCACCGCAACGGAGGATAAAGCGGCGCCTCCATTGGCCCCGATGCCTGCGACCGATACGACGCTCCCCCGCGCTATCCCAGTCGTTCGCCAGAGCCGCTATACGCTGGTGGAACTGGTGCCACAGGCAGCCCAACGCGACCTGCTCCTGCAGGTCGTCGACATCACGCTCCCGCCATCGCCCCAGACCACCGTCGGCGAAGGCTTGCAGTATCTGCTGCGGCACTCGGGATACCGTTTGTGCGCAGACGGCGCAGCGAGATCGGAGCTGTATGCCCAGCCGCTGCCCGCCGCGCACATGCACCTAGGACCACTTACGTTGCGCGATGCACTGCTGACCATGGCTGGCAGCGCTTGGGGACTCCACGTCGATGACGTATCCCGGCAGGTGTGCTTCCACCTTGCCTCCGAAGCGTCCGCCGAGGGCACTGGCAGCACCTGCACGTTGCCGCCGCTGGCGGACCTCGCCCCCGAAAACCGCATGGAGCGCCCATGATTTCCCATCCGCCGAGCGGGCGCGCCCGCATGCGCTGGCCCTGGGTGGCAGTCGGTGCCGCCGTGCTCCTTTTGGGCGTCGCCACGGTGACCAACACCGTGCGGCTGTCTCGTCTGGCACAGGAGACGCACAACGCCCATCGGGATGCGGAGATGCAGAGCCTGGCAAGCAGCGTGGCGCAACTGCGCGGGGCGCTCGATGAAGCCCGGCGCCAGCCCGCAACAGTCACCGAATCGGCATTCTCAGCGGAGAAGCAGGCCATCGGCGAACGCATCGCCCGCATCGAGCAGGCGCAGGGCAGCATGGCCCGCGCGGACGACGTGACCGCACAGACGGCGCGCATCGACGCACTGCAAAAGCAACTGGCCGAACGCCAGGCCGCCACCCGACCGACACGTGCATCCGCAAGCGGTGCAGCACGACATGCCACGCCGGCGCCGCCACCCTTCGCGGTGCTCGGCACGGAACTGCGGGCCGGGGTGCCCTTCCTCGCCATCGCCCCGCCGGGTGCTTCCTCGCCCGCGCAGATCCGGCTGCTGCGGGCGGGCGACCAGGAAGGAGACTGGCGGCTGGACGGGATCGAGCCGGGCGCCGCGCTGTTCACGGTGCGCGACCAGGCGCGCCGCGTGCCGGTGCACGCACGGTAGGCGCAAGATGGACGATCCTCGCCCTGCCCTCGTGATCGCGGGCTTGGCCTTGGCCCTGGCGGCGAACGCCCAGGCGCTGGCCCAGGCACCGGGCAGCGCCGAGTCCCGCATCCGCCAGAGCGAGTCCCGCCCGCTGGACAAGGCGCGCGACGACGAAGGCCAGGCGCACGAGTGGAACCTGCGCGCCGAAGAGTGGTCGCGCTACCGGGCGCTGATGCAGGGGCCGCTGGGCACCTACTCGCCGGGTCTCGATCCGCTCACCGCGCTGGGCATCGAGGCCCGTTCCGACCAGGAACGCCGCCGCTATGCCGAGCTGCAGGTACAGGCCGAGGCCCGCCGCGTAGAGAAGACCCTGAGCTACCAGCGCGCCTACGACGCGGCCTGGCAACGCCTGCACCCCGGGCAGGAGCGCGTGAACCTGCAAGGCGTGCAGGGTGTGCAGGCGGACACCAGCAAGTCCGGCATGCCTGGCGCCGCGGAGCCCGGGCGAATCGCGGTCTTCGTCAAGGACGGTTGCGCGCCCTGCAACCAGCGGGCGCTGCAACTGCAGGCGGCCGGTATGGCCTTCGATGTCTATGTGGTCGGCAGCCGCAGTGACGACGACCGCATCCGCCGCTGGGCCAGCCAGGCAGGCATCGATCCGGCACGGGTGCGCGCACGCACCATCACGCTCAACCACGACGGCGGCCGCTGGCTGTCGCTCGGCCTGCCGGGCGATCTGCCAGCGGTGGTGCGTGAGGTCGGCGGCCAATGGCAGCGGCAATGATGGACCGACGCCACCCTTGGTGGCTGGTGCTGGCATTCGCGCTGGGTGCGTGCAGCACCACCCAAGCGCGGTCGCAGGAACTGCCGCCGCCGGCCTATCAGCTCGCCGCGGCCCAGGCAGGCGTGCCCTCGCCCGTGCTGTATGCGGTGGCCTTGCAAGAAAGCGGAACGCGGCTGCGAGGCCGTCAGGTGCCATGGCCGTGGACGCTCAACGTGGCCGGAGCCTCGCAGCGCTATGCCACGCGCGCCCACGCGTGCCTTGGGCTGCGCCAGGCGTTGCGTCGGACGCCGGCACAGCGGATCGACGTCGGGCTGGGCCAGGTCAATGTCGGCTACCACGGCCAGCGGGTCGCGCAACCGTGTGCCCTGCTCGATCCCTACCGCAATCTCGCGATCGCGGCCGAGATCCTGCGCGAGCAGCACACGCCCGGCGAAGACTGGCTGCTGGCGATCGGCCGCTACCACCGACCGGCCGGCGGTCCGCCCGCCATGCGATACCGCGGCAGCGTGCACCGCCATCTGGTCCGGGTGCTGGGCAGCCCTCAAGCACTCGCCGCATTGAACGGCCATCGAGGTTCCTCGCCATGAACATGCATCGATTCCAAGTTGCCGGCGCCCTGCTCGCGCTGGCCACACTCAGCACGCGGCCCTGCGCGATCCGGGCCGCGTCGGCGCCGGCCAGTCTGCCCACGCCGCGCCCTGCGCTGATCGTGGTGGAGGACCGCGGCGGGGTTCCCGCGCAGCCCTACTACGATGACCTGGGCCTGCCGGTACGCTCTTCGGCGACAGCGGATGCGCCACAGCGTCTGCCATTGCCCGGCGCAACCACCGGTCCTCGCGGGGAAGCCGCCATGCTGCCGGTGCGCTCGGGTTGGCTTACGCCAGGAGTGGTCGAGCGCCGCCCGCTTCAGGCATCGGGACTGACGCCGTTCTTCGTTATCGGCGACGATGCGCGCTCGCGCGAATGGCTGCAGCAGCGGCTCGTTCGCCTGCGAGAACTGCACGCCAGCGGGTTGGTCGTGAATGTGGCATCGCCGCAGGCGCTGGACGCGCTGCGACGGCTGGCACCGGGCATGACGCTCTCGCCTGCGTCCGGGGACGACTTGGCCCAGCGACTGGGGCTGCGCCACTACCCCGTGCTCGTCACGGCCACCGGCATCGAGCAGTGACATGGCCCAGGCGCACGCGGTGGAGGTGCTGCTGCGCCCCGCGGTGGAGCTATACACCGTGGCGGTCTGCGCCGGCGCCGCGCTGGTGTGCGTGGTGGCCCCGTGGTCGCTGGCGCTGAATCCCCTCCTCGGCCTGGCCAGCGCGCTCGCCTTCCTGGCTTTCGGCGTCCTGCGACTTCGGCAGGCATGGGCCATCCTGTGCTATCGCCGCAACATCCGACGCCTGCCCCGGTATGTGATGGCCAGCAAAGAGGTGCCTGTCAGCCAGCAGCGCCTGTTCCTCGGTCGAGGCTTTCGCTGGGACCAGCGCCACACCCACCGCCTGATGCAGACGTACCGCCCGGAGTTCCGGCGTTACGTGGAACCCACGCGGATTTACCAGCTCGCGCGGCGCTGCGAGGCGCGGCTGGAGTTCGCACCGCCGCCATGGCCACACCTGGCACGCTTCACCGGCTGGGACCATCCGCTCAATCCGGCCCGGCCGCTGCCGCCGGTGGGCGGCATGCCCCGCCTGCACGGCATCGAGCCGCAGGAGGTCGACGTGACCTTACCGCTGGGCGAGCGGGTCGGCCACACGCTGGTGCTCGGCACCACGCGCGTCGGCAAGACGCGGCTGGCCGAGCTGTTCATCACCCAGGACATCCGCAGGCGCAGCAGCACGGGCGAGCACGAGGTGGTGATCGTGTTCGACCCCAAGGGCGATGCGGATTTGCTCAAGCGCATGTACGTGGAGGCGCGCCGTGCCGGGCGCGAGGGCGAGTTCTACGTGTTCCACTTGGGATGGCCGGACATCTCGGCACGCTATAACGCCATCGGGCGGTTTGGGCGAATTTCCGAGGTGGCGACCCGCATCGCGGGACAGCTCTCGGGCGAAGGCAACAGTGCCGCTTTCAGAGAATTTGCATGGCGGTTCGTGAACATCATTGCCCGCGCGCTCGTCGAACTGGGGCAGCGCCCGGACTACCTGCTGATCCAGCGGCATGTCGTGAACATCGATGCGCTGTTCATCGAGTATGCCCAGCACTACTTCGCCCGGAACGAGCCGAAGGCCTGGGAAATCATCGTCCAGCTCGAAGCGAAGTTGAACGAGAAGAACATCCCGCGCAACATGATCGGTCGGGAAAAACGTGTCGTGGCGCTGGAGCAGTACCTGTCCCAGGTGCGGACCTACGACCCGGTACTCGACGGCCTGCGCAGCGCCGTGCGCTACGACCGCACGTATTTCGACAAGATCGTGGCAAGCCTGCTGCCGCTGCTGGAAAAACTCACCACGGGCAAGATCGCGCAACTGCTGGCGCCGAACTATTCGGACCTGTCCGATCCGCGGCCGATCTTCGACTGGCTTCAGATCATCCGCAAACGTGCGCTGGTCTACGTGGGCCTGGACGCGCTGTCCGATGCGGAGGTGGCCGCCGCCGTGGGGAACTCGATGTTCTCGGACCTCGTGTCGGTCGCCGGGCACCTGTACAAGTTCGGCGTGGACGATGGCCTGCCGGGTGCATCCGCGAACACGAAGATCCCGATCAACGTGCACGCGGACGAGTTCAACGAACTGATGGGCGACGAATTCATCCCGATGGTGAACAAGGGCGGCGGTGCCGGCATCCAGGTGACAGCCTACACGCAGACGCTCTCGGATATCGAGGCGCGCATCGGCAACCGCGCGAAGGCCGGCCAAGTGGTAGGCAATTTCAACAGCCTCATCATGCTGCGCGTGCGCGAGACCGCCACGGCCGAACTGCTGACCCGGCAGTTGCCCAAGGTGGAGGTGTTCGCAACGTCGGTCATGAGCGGCGCCACCGACAGCTCCGACCCCACGGGCAGCACGGCATTCACCTCCAATACGCAGGACCGCATCGCCAGCACGAGCGTGCCGCTGATCGAGCCTGCGCACGTGGTGGCGCTGCCCAAGGGCCAGGCCTTCGCGCTGATGGAGGGCGGCAACCTCTGGAAGGTCCGCATGCCCCTGCCCGCACCCGATCCCGACGAGGTGATGCCGCGCGATCTGCAGGAACTGGCGGGCCACATGCGGCAACACTACGTCGAGGCGGGCGCGTGGTGGCATGGACCAGGCGCACCGGCATCGCAGGATGCAGCCCTGCCTGACGACCTGCTCGCGGGGTTTGCACCGGAGACTGACGGCGGTGACAACGCCGGAACAAACGCGCCATGAGCGACGTCGCCGCCACCGCGCAGCGCCAGCAGGTGCGGCAACAGGGACTGATCCTCGGTCTCATCACCCTGCCGTTTCGCTGCTTCGGCGTGCTGTGCGGTTCGCTGTTCCTGTGCATCGTGGTGGAGTGCATCGGCATGGCTGTGTTCTGGCCGGATCAGGGCTGGCGCCATGCGCAGGCCATGCTGAACCACGAGCTGGACCAGTTGTCGGACTACTTCGTGCGCAGCGCGCTGGTGCAGGAGCCGGGGCGCACGGCGCACGAGTGGGTCCAGCACGCCTACGAATGGGCATTTGTTCGCAGCGGGCTACTGGAGTGGATACAGGATGCGTCGCGCCAGGCACGCGCGGGTGCATCCAGCCCCGCGTGGAGCCTGCGGCAGGTGCTGGGGACGGTGTCCACCCACGCCGAGGGCTACCTCATTGCGGCGGCCTACACCGTGTTGGTGTTCCTGGTTCGGCTGCTGGTGCTGTGCCTGACCCTGCCTCTCTTTGCCCTGACCGCATTCGTGGGGATGGTGGACGGGCTGGTGCGCCGCGACATCCGGCGCTTCGGTGCTGGACGCGAATCGGGGTTCCTCTACCACCGGGCGCGAGCCAGTCTGATGCCGCTGGCGGTGCTTCCTTGGGTAACCTATCTTGCCTTACCGGTCAGCGTGCATCCGATCGCGATCCTGCTGCCCAGCGCCGTACTGCTTGGCGTAGCTGTGGATATTGCTGCCGGGAGTTTTAAGAAGTACCTCTGATTGCTAACGCTCTTTCCATGGACACCCAATGGCCTTAGATGTACATGTCCGATTGCTGGGCTAATTGATAAACGCGAACCATCCTCTGAACGCCAAGACGACCTCGGGAGACTACTCTGCAGTGGCTGCAGCCACGGTAACGAAGCAACCGAGCGGCGCTTTCTCGGAGAATGCAGCGGCTGATCCTCATTTTCTAAGCGACAAATTTTGACGGCGTAGCAGCCTTTGTTGTGACCACGAAACTCGGGGCAATTCACTCTTATGGAAACAGATGAAATAGCCCTTTTTAATGACGTTTTTAAATAATTCCCGCACATCAAAGCAAGCCAAAAAAGATGAAGCATCGAATTCCAAGCCTTAGCCACTCAAACTTCCACGCACGAACCGTACTACGCGCAAGATTTGCCGCGTTGCCTTCGCGGCACCGTCCTCACATGGGCTTGGCAGATTCTGAGCAGGAGACGCCCAGCGACGTGGACTTGCTCAAGCTTTTGCTGGATACGACTTCGAGCAGAAACGATGATGAAACGACGGCACGCGAGGGATATGAGCGCATCCGGTCCGGGGGTGGGGGTGAACTGCCGGACTTCGACGAAGCGCTGGCGAGGGGATGGTTTCGGAGCATTCAAGGACGGCTAGCTCCCGCTGTTGTGTTACGCGACTACTACTTTCGGCGTGACGTCCCGTATGCGGAGGCGTTACGGGCTTTTGCCTACTGGCTGAGCGAAGTGGCATACCACACCGCACACCCGGGCACGTATGCCAGCGCGGTCTCTTTCGAGACGTATCTCATCGACGAACAGGCGTCATCGAGTCAAAAACCGCCCATCCAGACGCCGGCCTGGATTGCGGCACGCCTTTGGGATAGTGCGCCGTCAGCCGATATTGCAACATGGGCGATGCGCTGGGAACTGCTCGACTGGGTGAGGCTTGTTCCTTCTATTGCTTGGTCGCAACAAGATGCAGAGCGGTTCAGGGTGGCCGCACTTCAGGCTCTGCGCAATGCCAATCTTCCTGCATGGGACCATGTGTTCATTCCCGAAATCTTGCGGACTTCCGGGGACATGAGAAAGCTGGCGCCTATTGAGGTCAGGCCAGATCTGCTGGGGCGTGTCCTGGGTCGCAAGCCATCCCACTACGGAACTGATCTCTACGAGGCGCATTCGCTCTGCGCGCTCATGCGAGTGCTAACGCTTGAACTGGCGCATATAGAAGCTGGACCAGTGCCATCCAAGATAGCGCGTGAACTTGTCGCGATTGCGCTAGATCATCCTGACTTTTGCGACGTCCTGATTGACTGTTGCTTGCAAGCTCCACAGGTGCTGGCTGATCTGATTTTCTGCCCACCTGCTGCTAGCTTGGTCTGCTACTTGGTCGCCACATGGCGTACGAAACTCCCGCTTGACCGCGACTATCGCAATGAGGCTACCGACTTAGTGCAAGCCTCCTTGCTGGCGGACTGCCTGGAGGTGCTCCGACATCATCTTGTTCAGGAGGAGGCTTTACCGATCGAATCAGCGCGATTGCTGATCGTGATGCAAGCCCATGATGGTGGAGGACATGATGACGTGCCTTTACTGCCTATCGGCCTCGCCCACCTGGATGGATTGCCTGCCGAGATGAAGCGGCAGATTCGTCGGTCGCTTGTGGAGATGACCAACACCAAGGCAAGCTCGCTTGACTTTTCCGCGATGCTGAAGGCGGCGGCCATGATCGGGGAGTCGTTGCCTGCAGCAGAAGCGCAGACTGTGGCTTCGACGTACCAACAGGCATTTCGCTCGAAGCAGCGCTCTGATACGCGATCGCTGGATGCGACGGCGGCTGCAGTTTTGGCCCGGCTGGCAATGGATCATGACCATCTCAAGCCCAGCATCTTCTATCCACTCGACGTGCAAGCCGAGTTGAAACGAGGTTCAAATGATGTTGTTGGATTGGGCCTGTCAATGCGCGAGCATGTCCGGATGCTGAGTCGAGCGATTGTGGGCTACCCTGAGAGCGTGCCGGACGAACTCGTCGAGGCCTTGGCTTCAGCGATCCAGTTGGGATCGAGTAATCGCCCGGACAAAGGGCGGATCGACGCGTTCACATTCCATCTGGACGGTCAAATTCGAGGCAAACCGGGACCGCGCCTGGAAGTGGATCTGAGCAACGCGGTGAACCATCTAGGGGTGTCCTCACAGCAAGAGTGCATCATCAATGCCCTTCTGCTTGTCGAGGAACCCCTGGTGCCGGCATCGTTGTTGCCTCGTGTGCCGGCGATGTACCGCGACCGCCTTGTTGCCCGATTGAAGGTTTTGACGCCCAACGAAGCCAGTAGTGCCGCATTCGTCACTCAATCGTCGGAGCGGGGACAGGCACTTTTGGATGCTGGACTTCCTGAGCTTGCTAGGGCGTATCTGCATGAGACAGAAAAAAAAGCATCTCAGAAGAGATCTTCCCGCGCTGGCGGTGCAGACCCTGAATCAGCAACTACAGATTCACTACATGAGCGAAGAATTCGATGCGATCGAATCGACAAAAGTTCCTGAGGGGATACCCTCGGAGCATCAAGCCGAAGCGCAAAGAACGCTGAGATTCTTTCACGCACTGGCATGCCTTAAGAAGGAACCGCCCGAAGCCTTCAAAGCAGCTGTAATTTTTCGCAGTTTGTATCAGCAGCAGCCGCTGCCTGCGTATGCAATCAATCTGCTTGCCGCACGTGTGATCAAGCTCCTCGGGGAGAATTTGTTTCGTATCGTGGCTGGTGAGGACGCTAAGATGGCTCGTCTCGCAATCGATGAGGCTGATCGGGCCATTCCCTCTGTCCACGCACTCAACGACATGTCCCGAGCTATCCATGTACCGAATTGCGCCGCGATGTTGCTGGCCATCGGGCTCCCCAGGGAGGCCATGAATCGCCTCAAGGAACTTGCCTCCATGGAACGCACCGTCCAGAGCACGGTATTAGAGGCAGTAGTCAGCGCCAGGCTTGGTGAGCCGGATCGCGCCCGTGCGCTGATCCGGTCAGGCAAGGAGCGCTACGGCGACGCACCCCTGCTCGTTGGGGCTGAAAGCCATATCGATCATTCGGCTGGTTTCGGCGCGCCCCCTCTCGTTCTTTCCAAGCAGGATGCGACGGTCCAGTTGCAAGCGGCCCTGCGTAAGTTCATGGAACTGCCCTCTTCGGAGCAGGCTGAGATACTTCTGGGTCCTCACAGGGCGTTGGAGAGGCTGCTGACGACGGCCTTTCAGGACGCGCTTGCTGCATTTCAACGAACGCTTTCATTCCTCAAGCTCGATAGGCATACGGAGTTTGATGAAGACGACTTCAACGGAATCGTCGCTGAGTTGGTCGAGGCGCGGCTCGAGGGCAATTTGGGCTGGCAGGCACACGAGCAGTCCCCTGGGGGCTACACGGAAAAGGGCAACGCAGGCCGCCGTGACTTTGCGATCCGTCGGCGAGGCGTGGATATCACCGTTTTTGAGGCGTTGAAAGCGTCGCGGCCGAATGACGAACGAATTGAGGAACATCTCCACAAGCTTTTTGGCTACTCTTGGGCCGACATCCTCTTCCATGTCATCTACAGCAATCGCAAGGACGTCGCTGAAATGCGTACTGCAGTCGAAGAGGTGGCTAAGCGGCCGCCGCTTGGCACCAAGTATCTAGGCCAGTCGGCGATATGTGCAGATGGTGCTAGGCCGGGTGCAATCAGGGCCGCCTATCGCAGGAACGGGGTGGATACCACGGTCATTTTCTTCGTCATCGACATGCGGCAAGGCGCTCTGCGAGGGGCGGTAGGCGCGCCGGAGGTGTCCGGCCCCGGCGATGAATGAGATCGCAGATCGCATGCCAGCCAACAAATCGGCGCTGGGCATATCAAGGCTGCTCAGCTAGCGTTTGCGCACCACTACTGTTGCTGGTGCCGAGCTATGGCATCGTGTATGCGTCCGCACCCAACTCGCGCCATCGATATGACGAGCACAAACAATTTAGGACAGGCTTTCCGAGACGCCGCAAGCACCAGCGCCACGGCCAGCGGGGCTGTGCAATTACCTACCGTCGGCGAGACCCTACAGGGTCCACGAACTCAGGTAGATCTCTCACATTTGCCCGACTATGGCTACTGAGCGCAGCAGCACCCGCAGCAGCGCGGCAGGCCGCATGTCCATCCACTGTTTTTTCTATCAATCTGTGTCATCGGCGTTTCTAGCGCTGGCGGGCCTGTTATTCGGCGGTGACGGCGCACAAGCGGGCACCTCGCCCCGCGTGCTCGCATCAGCATCGCCCCTGTCGCCGCGCGTGGGCCTTCTCGACTCACGCCGGCCAGACGCCCCACGCTTGGTCATGGGCCAGCCCCAGCCCGAAGGCGAGCCGCGGCACTATCTTCGGCTAGCTCCCAGTATGGGTAAAAAGCTCGAGTGCTGCGTTCGGGCAGGCGCTGCGGCCCAGGAGACCTCCATCTTGCAATACCACGACGAAGACATGGTGCCTGCGGATGAGCGCGACGCGACATTCCAGAAGGCACCCGAAGAAGGCTTTGTGGCCCTGCTGCTGCCAAAGAACTCAGTGGTCTTACGCACCAGTGCTCGCCAAGTCGTGCTTCAATTGCCGGGCCACCATGTTCGTGTGCGCGTGGACCATTGCCTGTCCAGCGAAGGAATGCACTTGAAGATCGCTGAGAGCGATGCAAAGGGGCAATGGATGCCGAAGGCGCATTACTACCTTCCGCTGGAAACGGATGTAATGCCGGACTGTTCTTCTTGACTCATCCGCGTTCGAGCACGAACCCATCGCATTGGGCAAAGTCTGCACGAATCAGTTCAGTGCAGGCGATGCATGCCTGCACTAACCAGCTTGGTCATTCACTCAAGCACCTCCAGGCACACACAGATTAGGGTCTTGGCATCCTAGAGACCAAGGGTCTCGTCCTGCTACGGGGACATTGCTGGCTGTGCATAGACTGGGCGGTACAGGTGGGTCTTTGCATCCAGCCTCAGAGTGGGCATGCGGTAGTCGCCGCCCACGGCGGGCGAGCGCACCTGGAGCTGGATCTCGTGCGCACGCCGTCGCGCCAGCGGCCGGGACCACGTCCAGTTCCTCGGCGGGTCCGCGGGAAAGAGGTGGGTCAATTTGCCGACGCAGCGGCCGGTGTCGTCCACCAGCAGGGCAGCGGAAAGCGCTCCCACGGCGCATCGGGCGGCAGGCCGCGGTATGGGCGTCGGTGAACACGGCCAGCAGGCGCACCTTGGCGCCTTGGCCGGCGCATTCCCGG